>CAZSIW010000233.1:0-4449 GCA_964606755.1 uncultured Elusimicrobiales bacterium
GACCGTCTGCTGCTGTTGTTCTCGAACCCGCAGGATGTGCTGCGGTTCATAAAGAGCGGCGGAAAAATAACCTCGGTGAACGTCGGCGGCATGCATTATGTCTCAGGAAAAAAACAGATATTGAGAACGCTTTCGGTTGACGATAAGGATCTATCATCATTAAAGGAAATCAGTTCCATGGGAATAGAGCTTGAGGGAAGGGTCCTGCCGGATGACGAGAGGATAAACGTTATAGAGGTTATAGAAGGGAAACGGAAATCGTAAACGGTTAGACGCAGGCGCGAATTTATTAGGCAAAGATCAAAATTTCAAAGAAGGAGACAGGTAAACAGGCGGCGGACGGAGTTGAGATACCCTTGCCGCTCGTTGCTTGCAACTGAAAAATGAAAAATAAAGTATATTTTATTTTCGGGGTACATAACCATCAACCGGTGGGAAATTTTGATCATGTCCTTGAAAAGGGGTTTGAACAGTCTTACTGGCCTTTCATCGATGTAATGCTCAAACACCCGAAGATAAAGTGGGCGCTTCATACGAGCGGGATACTATGGGATTATTTTGTAAAAAAACACCCCGAGTACCTTGAGGCGGTCAATAAGATGGTCGCGGAGGGCAGGGTCGAGATGATGACCGGGGGATATTTCGAACCCATACTTCCTTCCATACCCGATAAAGACAAAAAGGGCCAGATACTCATGATGACCGATTTTATCAAGAAAAATTTCGGATATGATGCCAGCGGCTTGTGGCTGACGGAACGCGTGTGGGAACCGCACATGGCCAAAGTGCTCTCGGAAGCCGGCATAAAATATATTGTCGTGGACGACGCCCATTTTGCAGCCACCGGCATGGACGTGGACAAACTTTCCGGATATTACGTCACCGAGGAACAGGGTGTGACGCTGAATATTTTTCCGATAAGCCAGAAAATGAGATACTCGATGCCTTTTGACACTGTCGAAAAGAACATGGAGTATTTCGCGCACCTCCACAAGACGATGGAAAACCCGGCGGTGGTGATGGCTGACGACGGCGAGAAGTTCGGCATGTGGCCGGAGACTTACAAGCACGTGTACCAGGATGGCTGGCTCGAGAAATTCCTCACCGCGGTGGAAAACGCGTCAGATTGGATCGAGACCATAACGTTTTCGCAATACATGGCGAAGTTCGGGCCTAAAGGCAGGGTATATCTTCCGACAGCGTCATATTTCGAGATGTCGGAATGGTCTTTGCCGTCAGAGTCCCAGGAGGTCTTTGAGAACGTCGTCAAACAGTTCGATTCGCAGGAACGCGTAAAACGATTCCTCAGGGGCGGGTTCTGGAGAAATTTCCTTACCAAATATTCGGAAGCGAACAATATGCATAAAAAGATGCTTTATGTAAGCGAAAAGATCAACCGCAACTCCAAGAAGCTAAAGACCAGCCTGGAGCCGGCCATCAGCGCGCTGTATCAGGGCGAGTGCAACTGCGCTTACTGGCACGGGGTGTTTGGCGGGCTCTATCTGCCGCATTTGAGGACCGCCGTTTATCAAAAGCTCATAGAGGCGGAATCCTTTCTCGCCAAAGACATAGTGTCTCCAAAATGGAAAACGTTCGATTTCGATAAAGACGGCTCTGATGAGGCCGTTTACGAGAGCAGGGAACAGAACATATACGTGGCGCCGTCGAAAGGCGGTTCGATTTTCGAATGGGACTTCCTGCCAAAAAAGCTCAACATGATGAACGTTCTTACCAGGAGAAAAGAAGCCTATCACAGCCGCCTGCGGGAATTCCTCGCAAAGAATCCCGGCGCGAGCAACTCCGACGCCGGCGCAAAGACCATTCACGACCTCGTAAAGGTCAAAGAGGCGAACCTCGACAAGTACCTCAATTATGACTGGTATAACAGGGTCTCTCTTCTAGACCATTTCTTCCACCCTGGCACCAGCTTCGACGATTTTAAGTTCGCGCGTTACGGCGAGCAGGGTGATTTCGTGCTGGGGGCATATAAGGCAAAGAGTTCCGGGCAATGTATCGTCCTTAAAAGGAAGGGCACGGTATGGATCAACGACGTCCCCAGGCAGATAGAGCTCACGAAAAGCCTGACGCCCGTAAGCGGCGGAATGGAAATAAATTATTCCATCAAGAATTCTGACGGCGATTTTGACATGATCTTTGCCGGCGAGTTCTGTTTTTCCTTCTCGAACCAGAATGACAATGAAAACAGCATCTTGAAAGACGTCGCATCCTGGGAAAGAAAGGACGACGGGTTCGGTATCGCTCTAAGTATGGGTTTTTCGCAGCCCGTGGAGCTCTGGACGTTCCCGCTTGAGACCGTATCGCTTTCTGAGGCGGGATTTGAGAGAACTTACCAGGGAACAGTCGTTCTGCCCATTTTCAGGGCTGCGATGAAGGCCGGGAAATCACGGGATTTCAAGATCACTTTAAAGGTGATATAATATGATAGAGATAATCAACCTCTCGCTGTTAGCCGCAATAATAGGGCTTGACGTGACCGCGTTCGGCCAGTTCATGATCTCACAGCCGATCATATGCGGCCCTATATTCGGTTACATAATGGGAGACATGAAAACCGGTTTGTGGATAGGCATGATAGTAGAGCTGTTATGGGTAAAGGTCATCCCGATGGGCGCAGCCATACCCCACAACTACACCGCGATAGCGATCTTCGCGATTTTCTGGGGCATCAGGTCGGGTATATGTTCGAACTCGGTTTTCATTTTGAGCCTGCTGGTCGCTATCCCGCTGGGAATGCTGTTCAGGCCACTCGATATCTGGATGAGGTATATGAACGTGAAAGTCGTGCACTGGGTAGACGACAATATAAAGCGCGGCAATGAAGACGCCATAGGCTTCGGCATAGGCATAGGGATATTTTTGTTCTTTTTAAGGAGTTTTATTTTTTACATAATCCTTTTCTATCCGGGCCTCCTGATCGTGAGGCTGATTTATCACAAATTGCCGATGTTCGCCATCAACGGGCTTAACATCTGCTGGTGGGTGTTGCCGGTGGCGGGGTTCGGGATGATGTTTTACAATTTTCACCACAAATTCTTCAGTATCAAGAGCTGAAATGAAAAACACAAAAAGCGAAAAATTCATAGTGGATATTTTCTGGCGTTCATTTTTCCTGCAGGCCCTGTGGAATTTCGAGCGGATGCAGAACGTGGGGTTCGTCTTCGCCTTGATGCCTCTGCTCAAGGCGCTTTATCCGGACAGGGAAAAGAGGAAAAAGGCGATCCTGAGGCACATGGAGTTCTTTAATACCAATCCCTATATGGTCAATATTATTTTCGGGCTCGTCTCCTCAATGGAAGAGGAGGCCGTAGAAAGGAACTCCGAAGAGTTCAAGGACATCGACGCGATAAAGATCAACACTGCCGGGCCCCTGGCCGCCATAGGGGATAAATTCTTCTGGGCAACGTGGAGGCCTTTTTGCGCTCTTGTGAGCATCGTTCTGATTTTCGTGTTCTATTACGACCAGTCTTTCGACGGCACGTGGCTGGCGCCGCTGTTCTATATCGTGTTTTACAATATTTTTATATTCCCTTTCAGGTTCTGGAGCCTCATTGTCGGGTCGCGTTTCAGGACAAGGATAATAAAAATAATAGCCGGGCTGGAGTTCAAATACCTTACCGATATCGTCAGGTACGCCGGCGTGGCCCTTTTGATCGGGACCGTTATATTTTATCTTATATTTTTTGCGCACTCCGTTAAAATGCTTATGATATTTATGACGGTGTTCGCGCTTTCGGTGTTGTTGTCCACAATAAGGTTGTCGTCCGGGATGATAACCTATATCGTTGTAGGGCTGTGTGTAGTACTGGCGTGGTTTAAAATCTAAAAAGACATGAGAGCCCTCATTATCGCGGCTTAATGCGGCGAGAGATGGAGCGAGGAAAAATGATGCAAGAAAAAACAGTATTGATAAAAAACAAACTGGGGCTGCACGCCAGGCCCGCGGCTGTGCTGGTGCAGACGATGGGAAAATTTAAATCCAGGGTGAAGCTGTTCAAGGGCGATCAGGAAGTCGACGGGAAAAGCATAATGGGTTTGATGACCCTGGCCGCGGCGTGCGGAACAGAGCTTAAGGTGATGATCGAAGGCGAAGACGAGGTGGAGACGATGAACGCGCTGGTGGGGCTAGTTGAAAGCGGGTTTGGCGAGGAAATGGGAATTTAATCGAATATTGGCATGATGTTATACACTGTTTTCGGGAGACATAATGGAAGAAAAAACTAATGTGATCCAGGGCATACCGGCTTCTCCCGGCATTGCCATCGGCAAGGCCTTTCTTCTCGAGGATGAGGATTACTGCCTCATCCACAGGGAGATCTCAAAGGACGCCGTAAAAAAGGAAATAGCCAGGTTCAGGGACGCGCTCGGTTCTACAAGGACCGAGATGTTAGCCACGCAGGAGAAGATACACAAGACCCTGGGAAAGGAGTA
>CAZSIW010000234.1:0-4446 GCA_964606755.1 uncultured Elusimicrobiales bacterium
TGGACAACGTCGCGTATGCTCGAGCCTTCAACTCCGACCATCAGACACAGCTGCTGATACAGGCGTCGGCCATGATGGCGGAGTCACGGTGCTTGTCTGCCTCCCTGAACAGCTGATGCGTTACTCGCTCGAACTTGGTTGTTGGAGGTTCATTGATCTTCAAAGTCGAGATCTATTTGTAATGATGGATCTGAGGTGGACGATTTGTTTTCATTTTGTCTCTTGTTCTCTTCCTGCCAGACCGCAAAAGTCTTAAACCTCGAATCCACTTCGCCCACGGCTTCATATCCGAACTCGAAGAGATCCGAAAAAAAATAAGGCAGATAATCGAACGGCTCCCGGGCTCCGGCCATGTTTTTGCCGGCCTGAATTCCCTGGCTCCTCGCGTTATCCCAGTGCTCGAACCTCATGACCTTTCCCAGCGCCCTGCACGGAAAAGCGGCGTTGTCCCCCGCCGCGTATATGTCGGGATCGGAGGTTTGTAGATATTCGTTGACGACCACCCCGTTATTTGACCTTAACTTCGCGGTCGCCGCGAGCTCATATTCCGGGTTTATCCCTATGCCTACGATCAACATGTCCGATTCTATCTCCTCGCCGTTTTCCGTATGCACGACGAACCCGTTGTTTTTCTTCTCGAAGGAAAGCGGTTTATCCCCGTTGATTATCTCTATTCCTTTTTTTACATATTCTTTTTGCAGGGCGCTTGCCAGGTATCCGGGAAACACCTTTTCGCAGATATACGAACCGGGGAATATCATACTCACCTTGATCCCGTTCAGGCTCAGCGAAGCCGCGAGCTCGGAGCCGATAAAGCCGCCGCCCACGATCACCGCGGATTTTTCCGCTGTTGCGAGATTGCTGATCCGCCGGTAATCCTCAAGGTAGCGGTAGTAACAGATACCCTCTAAATTCCCGCCGGTTATAGACAACCTCCGCGGCCGCCCACCAGTGGCCAAAAGAAGTTTTTCATAGTGATAGAACCTGCCGGCGCTGTCTACGATATTTTTACGGACTGGATCGATCGCCGTTACGGTAACACCCAGCAGCACCTCCACATTATTGTCGAAATAATATTTTTGATCGTGTAGAAATACCTGTCCATAACTCATCTTGCCGGTCCACAACTTCTTGGTAAGCGGCGGCCTGTCGTACGGAAGATGTTCTTCATTTGCCAGCATTGCTATACTGCCGTCAGTATCTTTCTCCCTTATCCCCTCAACCGCCGAAGCGCCGGCAAGACCGCCGCCGATGACAATGTATTTAAAATCGTCTTTTGGCATAAAACTCTCCTTTACCGCGTTAGCACAGATTTCTATCCTGTATTATCCATAATTTCACGAGGTATTGAAGTAGTTTAATTCCCCGTTTTACTGATCACTTTTTACATCAGGAAATCGGTTCACGAGAGGTTGATTATTGCTCAGGGAGAGTTTATATTTTTTCTGAAGGATCAGAAAAAGATTTTTTCAACTGGCATGACAGTACTATCCGCGCCCTTTTTCCTAACCTCTTGAAAACAAGAGTATAGCGATTTTTGCATTATGTCATAAGAACCGAGCAAACGGGACAGCGATTAGTTCGAAGGAAAACATGAGAGCGCCGCGTCGAACACATATTTTTTGCAAATACAGGATCGCTTGCGATCACTCAGTGGATCAGACTCCATCGCCGTAACGCCACGAAGGACCATATAGCCTCTACAATTCCGAATGGCCAGGCCCCCTGAAGGAACCCATAGACTGACCCCAGAGCACATGATACAGCAAACCCTAAAACATACCAGCGACTGCGCGCTTCTAATGCGTAGCAAATCAGCATTGCTGTCACTGCAAATAGTCCAAAAAGTGTAAGGTTATCCATTATTAGTCTCCAGTTGTGGAATATATTCTCTCACTGTTTATTCTTGAAGCTGTATCTATCCGATTTTCTTCACAATTGGTTGAAAAGCTTTAGCGGCTGCCATTACTTTATCACCCGGACGCAAGTTTTGGACGTCTTCTTTTGTAAGGACCACTTCGTTAATCGTATTGCCAGCGGCTATAAGGACAGTATAAACTATATCGTTTTTACGAATGTCTAATATCTGTCCAACGAAAGAAAACTTGTGTGACGTTTCACGCTCGGTCAGCAATTGACGAGGGCTGCCGTCCTGAACTACTATGCCTTTATCTATCTTCACCAGCCGGGACGATAGTTTAAAGATCTCTGTAATGTCATGCGAAACAAAGATGGTGGTGACTGGATAGTAGTCATGGATCTTAAGTATCTCATCCTGTAGTTTTGTCTTGATGGATTGATCAAGAGAGGAAAACGGCTCGTCAAGCAGGAGGATGTCCGGTTCGCGTGATATTGCCCTTGCTAGGGCAACCCGTTGTTTCTGGCCTCCCGAAAGAGTCTCGGGGAACCGGCGCTCCATGTTTTTCAGTTCCGTAAGTTCAAGCAGATCATCAACCATTTTGGTGTTCCCGCCGGCATACTCGATGTTTTCACGCACAGTCATTTTAGGGAACAGCGAGAGTTCCTGGAACACAAAACCTATTCTGCGCCCCTGAGGTTTCACATTTATGCCGCTGTTTTTGTCAAACCAAGTTTTTTCGCCAGAAAAAATCTCTCCGCTGTCCGGGTCGGTCAGCCCGGCGATCATGCGCAGGAGGGTAGTCTTGCCACTGCCTGAAACGCCTGTGAGAGCTACTATGCTCCGCTCCTTAATATCGAGAGCAAGCGCCATCTCGAACTGGCCGTCGCTGCCGGAAAGGATTTTTTTTACGTTTATGTGTATCAAGGTGCCCGCCTCTTCTGATTTACATAATTGACTAAAATAAGAATACTGAATCCAACAGCCAACAACAGAAGCGAATGAATGTGCGCCGAGACAAAATCCAGCTGCTCGACCTTGTCATAAACGGCGATGGACGCGACACGGGTCACGCCAGGGATGTTGCCACCTATCATAAGCACGGCCCCGAACTCGCCCATCGTGTGCGCGAAACACATTGATATAGCAGTAATAAGTGAAGGGCGTATGCTAGGCAGGACAACATGAACAAAAGTCGAGAACCGTGATTTGCCAAGCGTGTATGATGCCTCAATGATCGTAGGATCCAAGCTCTCGAAACCTGCTTTAAGAGGCTGGAAAGCGAACGGGAACGAATAAATGAACGATGCCACAACTATTCCAGTGAAACTGAAAACAAGTGGTAGACCGAGTGTTTGATCAAAGAATTTTCCCACAACACAATTACGTGAGAACAAAAGAAGCAGATAGAACCCGAGCACGGTGGGCGGCATCACAAGTGGAAGTGTCAACAAAGCTTCTGCAATGATTTTAATTTTTGTTTTAGAAAATGCGAAACAGTAAGACACAGGCAGCGTCACAATGATCAGCAGCGCCGTAACTATCAGAGAAAGTTTTAATGAAACAAAAAACGGGGTCAATTCCATAATTTCTCCGCTATGCGGAGGTATCGAGCATCAGCGATATTTCGTTCGCTTTAACGAACGCGTTCAGCTCTTCTCCGCAGACCACGTTCAGCCTGTTGAACGCCTCGCGGTCGACAAGCGATCTTATGTTCACGAAAGAAGTTTTTAGCTCGAGCTCCACAAAAATGTCTCCCGCTGTTATTTTTGTCACCGTACACGGGAAGCGGTTTTCTACGCTGAGCTGCCAGTGCCTGCCTTTCGCGAGCAACACATCGCTCTCTTTAAACATCATGGAAACTTCGGCGCTCTCACGGAAATAATCGTTGAGTTCCAGGGTCAATACAATAAAATCCGCCTTCCCCCGAACTTTTATTTCGGAGCGGTTAAAACTATCACACCTGAAAATCCTTCTGATAGCGCCATTGACCACATTCATTACATATACCCATACCTCTTGAACACTTTGCGCGCTGGCTTTGAAAGAACAAAATCATAAAATGCTTTTGCTTCAGGTTTATCTTTTCCGTGTTTGAGGATAACCATGCCCTGACGGATCGGGCTATAGAGCGACCTGTCAACCTCGACCCAGTATTTTCCTTCCACGTTATATTTTTTTATCCCATCGGAATACATCAAAGAAAGCGCGGTGAACCCGATATCGGCGCCGTTTACAGTCTGAGTGACCACCTCCGAGATGGTGTTGGCGGTAACAAATTTATCCTGCACTTTTTCAAGAATACCGTACTTTCTCAGTGCCTCAATAGTCGCTTTCCCGTACGGGGCAAGATTGGGATCGGCAATCGAAACCTTTATCACGTCCGTAGACGTTGTAACTGATATACCCTTTGTCAGATCAACATCTCTCAACGTAAATATTACCAGCCTGCCCTGCGCGTACTGTACCGGGTCTTTTTCTGAAAACCCCGCGTCTTTGAGTTTTTGCGGGCTTTCCATATCGGCCGATAAAAACACATCGAAAGGGGCGCCGCTCAACACCTGCATCGCGATCTTGCCGCTGGAGCT
>CAZSIW010000235.1:0-4398 GCA_964606755.1 uncultured Elusimicrobiales bacterium
CTTTCGTGCTGTTCATCACTTTCATGTATTTGCCGGTCATATTTGTTTTTAATGACGCGACCAGGTACAGGAACAGCATGGCGCCCTACATGATAATTTTCGCGGCCATGGGCCTTGTGACGTTTTACGACACATTACGGAACAAAAAGTTGTTTTACGGATTGTTTACAACATGGTTTTTATTTAATATTATCATCTATTGTTACTCCGAACCTATCAGGATGATCGCAAAGAGCATAAAATAATATGTGGAAAAATAAAAAGGTATCGCTCGTATTCCCTACTTACAACGAAAAAGATTCCATCTATTGCGCGATAGAGGATTTCAGAGCCTCCGGTTATATCGATGAAATTGTCGTTGTTAACAACAACGCCGCTCCCGGCACCGACGATGAAGTAAAGAGGACCACGGCTACGATCGTCTATGAGAACAGGCAGGGGTTCGGTTATTCCATACGAAAGGGATTAAGCGAGGCCACCGGCGATATTATCATAACCTCGGAACCGGACGGGACTTTCCTGGGCAAAGACGTCATAAAACTGCTGGCCTACTCAGATGAGTTCGATCTCGTCCTCGGGACACGCACTACCAAAGACCTGATCTGGCACGGGGCTTACATGAACTGGCCCCTGCGGATAGGCAATTATCTCGTGGCAAAAATGCTTGAGTTCCTTTTTAACACGTCCTACTTGTCGGACGTCGGATGCACGATGAGGCTGATAAGCAGGGAAGGCCTGAACAAAATAAAAGATAAATTCACTATCGTGCATTCCTGTTTTAACCCGGAAATGGTACTGCTTGCCAAGCTCAACGGGGTCAAATTCGTCGAGATACCCGTAAACTATAAGAGCAGGGTCGGGAAATCGATGGGGACAAAAAATATTTTTAACGCGATGCTGCTGGGCGCCGAGATGATATTATTGATACTAAGGTACAGGATAACTTCTCTCTTTAAATAATGAAGATTCTTCTTATAATACCTCCTTTTAAATACATTTACAAAGACGCTAAAGTTAAGGCCGGTGTTCCGGCGTCCCCGTTGCTAAGTCTTTCAACGCTTGGCGCGACCCTTATCAAATCAAATCACACGGTGAGTATACTGGACCTTAACCTCCACCGCGACCCGATGAAACAGCTGCATAAGGAGCTTAAGAAGTTCGAGCCGGAGTACGCGGGACTGACCTTTACAACGCCCTTGTTCGGCATTATGTCAGACATAGCCTCTGAGATCAAGCAATACAACCCGAAAACAATCATGATAGGCGGAGGCGCGCACGCGTCCGCTATGCCTGAGGAAACGCTTTCTTCTTCCCAGCTGGACATCGTGGTGATAGGGGAGGGAGATTTTGTACTGCCGGAAGTTGTCTCGGGCAAAGACCTGTCTCAGATAACCGGTATAGCCTACAAGGAGAATGGGGCGGTAAAGGTCAACGCGAGGAATGATTTTATAAAAGACCTTGATAGCCTTCCATTCCCTGCGTGGGAATTATACGATATCAAGAAATACAAAACACCGAGTTTTATGGCCAAAAAGAACCCGGCCGGCTGGCTGGAAACGAGCCGCGGTTGCCCGTACAACTGCTGTTATTGCAACAAAAGCGTTTTCGGGATGAATTTCAGGCCGAAATCTCCAGGTCGTGTTGTCGAAGAGATACAGTATATGCTCGGGCTCGGATTTAAAGAGATACACATCGCCGATGACATGTTCACTACGGACGTCGAAAGAGTAAAAATGATCTGCAGGCTGATCATAGAAAAAAAAATAAAATTCCCGTGGGCCACGGTCACCGGTATAAGGGTCGACCGCGGAGACCAGGAGATGTTCGACTTAATGAGAAAAGCGGGCTGTTACAGGGCCTATTTCGGGGTCGAATCGGGGAACCAGGATGTTTTGAACGGTATCGGGAAAGTAATTAAACTGGAACAGGTGGTCAACGCGGTCAAAATGGCAAGGAAAGCCGGGATGGAAACGTGCGGATACTTCATGTTCGCTCTCCCGGGTGAAACGGAGAAAACGATGCAGGAAACCATCGACTTTGCCTGCTCGCTGAACCTTGACTGGGCGAAGGCGAGCATAATGACCCCGCTGCCCGCTACCAGGCTCTATAACGAGCTCGAGAGATCGGGCAAACTGAAGATAAAGGACTGGACGAAGTACAACCTTTATTTGACCTCCAATCAGATCTATGAGCACTCGACCCTGAAATGGGACAACGTCGACAAATACTTCAACTCGTTCTATTCGAGCTTCTATTTACGTCCGGGTTACATTTTCAAGCGCCTCAAAAAGAGCATCCAGAACAGGACACTGTTATCGGACATAATATATTTCTTGACGACAAAATGGTAAGAGCTTTGAGAGTGCCGGAGCATATTCATAAATGACAAAAATACTGTTACTGAACATCCCCAGCGGCCCGTACACCACCGATTACCCTCCGGTGGGCATAAGCAGGGTGATGGAGGGCGTACGAGCCGATCTGGGCTGCGAGCTGACGTTCATCGATCTTGACTATCACAGGTACACCGCCGATGAGATCGCGCAGAAGATACGCGAGCTCGCTCCAAAAATCATAGGGTTCAGCGGCATACTGACGCCCTCCTATTCTTACCTAAAAACGCTCTCTCTGGAAATAAAACATATATTCCCTGATATCGTACAGGTGCTCGGTGGGGAGATGTGCGTTATTTCGAACATCATTCTCCAGAGAACGGCAGTTGATTTCTGCGTTACACAGGAATCTGAGCCCGCCTTCAGCAACCTTATACAGTTACTGAAAAATAGCAGGTTCGATATAAAAGATAAGGCCCGGTATAAAGATATAAAAGGGCTCGCGTTCCTCATCGACAACGTCCCGTTTTTTACCGGCTACGAACAAGACTCTGAAAACGCTCTCTTAGAACCGAACTACGATCTTTTGTCAAAGTTCACCGAACTACGCCAATACATAAGGAATATCGACGACGAACACTACCGGAACAGGTTGAACAAGTTTGAAATTGATGATTTCTTCAAGCTTTTCCACGAGGGCAACCCCAAAAAGAAAATGCTGATCGCGTTTGCCAGCAAAGGCTGCGTGGGAAGGTGTACCTTCTGCCACAGGTATTTTAAGGGATATAAGACCATGGACCCCGATAAGGTCACGGGCTACCTGGATTCTGTCTTAAAAAAGTACGACGTCGGGCTTGTGCAGTTTTCCGAAGAAAATTTCGGGACAAACGAGAAGGCGACCCAGAAGATAATCAGCTACCTCAAAGACAACAAAGTGAACTGGGCCGCGGGTGCGGTAAGGGTCAAGAATGTTAAGGACGAAACGGTTAGAGCCTGGAAAGAATCCGGCTGTGTCCACATCAATTTCGGCGTGGCATCCTGCTCCCAGCGAATGCTCGACGTGATGGAAAAAGGCGTGACCGTTCAGGACAACCTGCACGCCCTGCGGCTGTGCGCTAAATACAACATTCTGACCATTGTCGGGCTTGTCATCGGTATGCCGGGTGAGACTGAGGAAAGCATCGCAGAAACCATAAAGAACCTTTCCGCGGCGATCCCCGAGAGCATAGACCTGCCGTATGAGATCTGCATTAACTATTTTCAGGCAGTGCCTGGGACCGAGGGGTATGAGTTCGCGAGAAGGCTGGGCTTTATCGGCAAATCCCTGGACGAGGAAGAACGTTATATTGAAGGGTTATACAACGTCAACGCCAATGACATAAAGCATTACCTGAACTTCACTGATTACCAGGTGGAGGAGCTCTATTATTGGGAGAACTATATATTCCTGGAGCTGTTCGCCGCGTACCTGAGAAAACACGGAATATTGAACGTGTTACGCAAAAAGAAGGGGAAAAGATACCGTTACGCTCTCCTTTATATGTCATTTCCGAAACCGCTGAGAAGGATCCTTCTAAAATATTTAATGATCGTTAAAAGAAGAAACGTTTTGACCGCGTTCAGGGTCGTGTTTAACAACATCTTCAACAAAAAGAAACCGTATTTTTCCAACATAAAGGAATCTCTGCGGAAGCTGAACGACACGTACAGCTTTACCGAAAGAGAAGACGATGCCAACACGGGCATTCTACGAAGGGGCCGCTGATCATGAAGACTTTCAAAAACTCCAACGTCCTGTTCCTTTTCCCGGTTGACGGAAACCAGTATCTCGAACGTTTCTATAAAACCCTCGGGCAGTATTGCGGCGCGTTGTCGAAGTTCAACTCCGTGGCCTATTTCGCGCTGAACGGCCTGGAGCGCACTGAAAATAAGGTTATGGAGCTTATCAGGGATAACAAAATAGACGTGGTTATCTCTTCGCCTTATGCTACGGACTACCACCTCACCGTTGAGTTCTACGCGGAAATCAGGAAATCGGCTTTCCTGTTGTTCTGGATGTTCGATG
>CAZSIW010000236.1:0-4392 GCA_964606755.1 uncultured Elusimicrobiales bacterium
TGAAGCTTACCGGCGGCAATCTGGACATATTGATAAACAACGCTTCGATATTTTACGCCGACACCCTTGAAGACGCAAGACTTGATACTCTCACGCGTCATATTAAGATAAACGCCTGGGTGCCGTTCATACTGACCCGCGATTTTGCGCGGCTGAAGGGAGCTCGTCAGCCAAATAAGGGCAGTGTTATCAACATTCTTGATTCAAAGATCAAGGGCAATGACCGGGGTCACACCTCCTATATACTGAGCAAGCAGGTACTGTCGGTACTCACGGGTATGAGCGCGCTCAACTACGCGCCCAATGTATCGGTAAACGCCATAGCTCCGGGCCTGATACTCCCTCCCGCCGGGAAAGATGAGGCATATCTTGAGGCTATGGCGGTTCAGGTTCCGCTTAAAAGGCACGGGGGAGCGGAGGACATCGCCGCGGCGGCTTTGTATCTGCTTAAGAATGATTTTATGACCGGTCAGGTTCTTTACATTGACGGAGGAAGGCATTTATTATGAAGACGGATAGAATAATTATAACCGATCTTTCCGCGCGGTGCGTTATCGGTGTTTTGGAAGAAGAACGCAGGGAAAAACAGGACGTGGTCGTTAATCTTGTTATAGAGACTGATCTTAGCAAAGCCGCCAAAACAGATAACTTCCGAGACGCTCTTGATTACCGTGCGCTTAAGAAAAACGTATTGCATCTGGTAGAAAATTCCAGCTTTCGTCTTCTGGAAGCTCTTGCCGAGGCCGTCGCACATTTGTGTCTGAAAGAACCGAAGGTGACTCTGGTAAAAGTCAAGATCGAAAAACCGTCAGCGCTTCGTTTCGCAAAAAGTGTGGGAGTAGAGATCACCCGTGCCGGTGCGCGAAAGGGGTAGCTATGCCCACGGCCTATATAAGTATGGGTTCCAATATCAGGCCGCGGCAGAACGTTGCCACGGCACTGCGACTGCTGTCGAAGAGTTTTAATATCACCGGTGTCTCGACGGTTTACCGGACAAAGCCCGAGCTTAACAAAAAACAGCCGCAGTATTATAACTGCGTTATAGCCGTTAAGACCAATATCTCTGCGAAGGAGCTGAAATATCGTTTCCTGAGAAAGATCGAAAAACTGCTGGGCAGAAAATGGCACAAAGACAAGTTTGCCTCCCGGACGATCGATCTGGACCTTATCGCTTACGGCAGACTGAAGACAGAAACAGCCGGCATGACCCTGCCTGATCCTGAGATACCGCGCCGCAAATATTTGGCCGCCGGTTTAGGGGAACTTAAGTACGGCTCATCGGCCCGGCCTGACACAAGTATGAAACCGTTGCCCGGGTATACCAAATTATTGAGGAAGAAAATAAAATGGAGCCGAATATCGCCAAGATAGAAGATCTGGTCAGAAAATTATTGGTTGAGTTGGGCGAGGATCCCGACAGGGAGGGATTGCTCAGAACCCCAAAACGGGTGGCAGAGTCACTGGTTTTCTTGACTTCTGGTTACTGGCTAGACGAGAAGGCGATATTGAATAAGGCTTTCTTCAGCCAGAAAATGGACAGCATGATCGTGGTGAAAGATATAGAACTATACAGCCTCTGCGAGCATCACATGCTTCCGTTTTACGGCCGTTGCCATGTAGGTTACATATGCAAAGAAAAAGTCCCGGGCTGCAGCAAGGTCGCAAGGGTCGTAGATATGTTTTCCCGGCGTTTACAGATACAGGAACGTTTAACCGAGCAGATCTCTTATGCCGTACAAAAGGAATTTAATGCTGACGGGGTCGGGGTCATGATAGAGGCCCATCATCTATGCATGATGATGCGGGGTGTTCAAAAACAGAATTCAATGCTGGTAACATCATCTGTCCTGGGGTTGTTCCGCGACAACGCGGCAACGAGGCACGAGTTTTTGTCTCACATAAGCAAATAATTAATAGCGTATAGGAAAGGGAGGATTGTATGAAGAATTCACTTAGTTTGGCAAAGGTGAAAGAATTAATGCACAATATTCCGGAGTGGAAATTGAGCGAAAACGGGACAACGATTTACCGGGACTTTACGATGAAAAACTTTACGGCCTCTGTCGATCTTATTGACAAGATCGCCAAGATCGCGGAACAGGAGAACCATCATCCCGATATACATCTTACAGGTTACCGGCAGCTGCGTATAGAACTTACCACTCACGAAGCCGAGGGCTTGAGCGAACTAGATTTTAAAGAAGCCGGCAGGATAGATGAGTTGCCGGCGGAATTGAGAGAACTTCAAACGAACAAAAAGTGAGTTCGCCTGAGCACGCGAGTTTTATCCGGTTTGAATCCGAACTGTTGAAAAAGCTTATAAAATTATATATAATCACACTCAAGGTTTGGATCGCTGATTCGCTTTCCAGGGTGTGGAACCCACCTAGTGTAAACCTTCAACCTCACTAAACCGCCTTTCGGCAGACGGCTCCTGAATAACTTAATAGAGTGTTCATCGCGCGAGAAAAAGTGATTCTCGTGTTTTGCTTTTATTGCTTTAAATATTATTTTCAAGGTGACGTTTTACAATGAATTATTTTAGCTTCGACCGTGCGTTCTCTTTTGACCCGTTATCGCTGTTTTTTATTTTTGTTGTCTTATTAATATCTATACCCTCCGCGGTGTTCTCGATAGATTATCTGAAAGAATATACCTCGAAAAAGAAATTATCGGGCTGGGTGTTAATGGTTGTTTTTGTCCTTTCCATGCTTGCGGTCGTGACCGTGACCAATACTATTTTGTTCCTGATAGCCTGGGAGATAATGTCTCTCGTGTCGTATTTTCTCGTGATGTTCGATTCCCAGGACCCCAAATCCGTTAAGGCCGGTATCATTTATATCGTGATGACCCACATCGGCACGGCTTTTATTACCGTTGCCTTGCTGACGATGTACAAGTATTCGGGCTCTTTCGATTTCATCGATCTGAAACACGCCTGCAGCCTGATGCCGGCCGGGACAAGGGACATGGTATTTCTTTGTTTCCTTATGGGTTTCGGCACGAAAGCGGGCGTGGTTCCTCTTCACGTGTGGCTTCCCTACGCGCACCCTCAGGCGCCCAGTCACATATCGAGCCTTATGTCCGGTGTTATGATCAAAACAGCTATTTACGGTTTGATACGTTTCGTGATAATGATTGTGGGTGTTCGGTCCGGCTGGTGGGGAAACCTGGTTTTGATACTGGCGTCTGTAACCTGCCTTGTGGGCGTGATGTACGCGGTCATAGAGAACGATATCAAGAAACTCCTGGCCTACAGCAGTGTCGAGAACATAGGCATTATCCTGCTCGGTGTCGGCGCCTCCATGGTTTTTTTGAGCATGAACCAACCCGTGCCCGCGGTTTTCGCGCTGGCGGCCGGCCTGTATCATATTATAAACCACGCGATATTCAAGAGCCTCCTGTTCCTGTGTTCGGGCAGCGTCTACAGCGCCACCGGCCTTCGCAATATTGAAAAGCTGGGAGGCCTGGCGAAGAAAATGCGCTGGACTTCTTTTGCATTTCTTGTAGGCGCGATGGCTATTTCCGCCCTGCCGCCCATGAACGGCTTCGTCAGCGAATGGCTCACACTGCAGGCACTGTTCACCGGAGTCGTCGAGGGCGCTGGTAAGACCAGGATGCTCATGGGCCTTTACGGAGCGGTCCTTGCGTTGACCGGTGGGCTTGCCGCCGCGTGTTTCGTCAAGGCGTTCGGTGTCACTTTCCTAGCCGCACCCAGGAGCGATCAGGCAAAAGACGCGAAAGAAAGCTCTCCGCTGATGGTGTCCGCGATGATGTTTCTTGCGTTGGCCGCGCTGTTGTTCGGAGTTTTTGCCGCTCCTATACTAAAAGTTTTGACGGGCATATCCGGCAGTATCCTTGCACAGAACACATTCGGCGTCGATCTTGTTTCAGGGCGCGTACCGACGTTGTCCCTTCAAAGCAACGGCGCGAACCTGTCAATACCGGCGCTTTCGCTTGTTCTTCTGGGTGTCGCGGGCGCCGTGTGCCTGATCCTGATTTTGATTTACGGCAAGAGCAGGGTGACCGCAAACAGCACCTGGGGTTGCGGGTATTATAAACTCGATGAAAGGACGGAATACACGGGCACCGCGTTCTCCAAGCCTTTCCGGATAGCCTTCGACTTCTTTTACCGCCCGTACAGAAAGACCGAAGAGATAAAGGATTCACAGTATTATGTCAGGTCAATGAAGTACGAGACCTCCATAACGCCGATCTTTAAGAAATATTTTTATAGAAATGTGATAAACAGGGCGTTTCATGCCGCCAATTTCGTCAGCAGGCTCCAGTCCGGAAGTATCCATTTTTATATAGCTTATATTTTCATAACCCTTATGGCGTTGTTGTATTTTGTGCATTGCCATTGTTAATGCACCCAATTCAATCTGACTC
>CAZSIW010000237.1:0-4386 GCA_964606755.1 uncultured Elusimicrobiales bacterium
GTTTCTTTATGGTGCCGTGCAGGGGTTTTAGCTCGCCGGCGAGCAGTTTTAAAAGAGTTGTTTTTCCCTTGCCGTTCTTGCCGATGATGCAGATCCGCTCGCGCTTGCCGATGTCCAGGGAGAAATTCTTTATCAGAGGCTCTTTGCCGTCGTAGGAAAACGATATGTTGTGCGCCGACATCATCTGTGCCGCCTGGAAGGGGGCGCTGTTGAACGAGAGCTCGAGGTCCTCGATCTGGCCCAGCTCCGCCATCTCGCCTTCACGGGCGAGCTTCTTTATGCGCGACTGGGCGCGGCTGGCGAAACTGGCCTTCGCCTTGAACCGCGCTATGAAAAGCTCCGTCTGCCTGCGCTTTTTTTCAACGTTCAGTCGGGTCTTTTCGTATATCTCTTCCTCGAGGGCGATCTGCGAATACATTTTTTCGGTTCCGCCCTCGATCTTTTTTGACCTCGTGCGGTGTATGGCCACGGTGTGGGTGACGACGTTGTCCATGAACCTTCTGTCGTGGGTTATGAGGATGAACTCGCCGGGCCATTCCTTGAGGAACTCCTCGAGCCACCTGATGGCCACGATGTCGAGGTAGTTGTTAGGCTCATCGAGCAGGAGCATGTCGGGGTGCGACGCGAGCAGTTTGGCGAGGTTCATGCGGATCTGGTAGCCGCCGGAAAACTCCGAGGGGGGCCGAGCCATGTCCGCCTCCGAGAAACCGAGGCCGAAGAGGATCTTTTCCACTTTCCAGCTGTCGTAGATCTCGTCCTCGGGAAGCCCTAGGCAGGCCTCTTCTAGCACCGTGCTTTTCGTGAAGTTTATGTGTTGTTCTATGTAACCGAGGCGGTAATTTCTGGGGATGGTGATGCTGCCGGAGTCCGGCTCGACTCGGCCGAGTATCATCTGTATGAGCGTGCTCTTGCCGTGGCCGTTCCTGCCAACGAGGCCGATCTTTTCTCCGCGGTTGACCGCGAAACTCAGGTTCTCGAACAGTGTCTGCGAGCCGTATGATTTGCTGAGATCCGAAACTTTGATCATTTACCGCTCTTCATGAACACAACACCAAGAGGCGGAAGTGTGAGGTTGAGCGAGAACTGCCTGCCGTGGGCGTAGACCTCGTCGGCGTAAAAACCGCCGAGGTTGCCCCTCGCCTCGCCGCAATATTCATGAGCATCGCTATTAAGTATCTCTTTCCAGAAACCGCCGCGGGGAACGCCAATGCGGTAATTCTGCCGGAGCACGGGGGTAAGATTATACACGCACAGGATCATGCTCCCGTCGCTGTTCGTTTTCCTGACAAAACTTATTATGCTTTGATCGCTGTCGCTGAAATCTATCCATTCGAAACCTTCCCAGGAAGAATCTATCTCGTAGAGCGCGGGTTCCGATCTGTACATGTGGTTAAGGTCCCTGACCCAGTTCTGCGCGCCTCTGTGCATGGGAAACTGAAGAACGTGCCACTCGAGGCTCTCGTCGAATATCCACTCGCGGACCTGCCCGAACTCGCAGCCCATGAAAAGAAGTTTCTTGCCGGGGTGCCCGTAAAGGAAACCGAGCATCAGCCTGAGGTTGGCGAAGCGCTGCCACTCGTCTCCCGGCATCTTGCCGACAAGCGAGCCCTTGCCCTGCGTCACCTCGTCGTGTGAAAGCGGAAGAATAAAATTCTCAGTGAACGCGTAGAGCATGCTGAACGTTATCTCGCCCTGCTTGTATTTCCTGACTATGGGGTCGGAAGAAAAATACCTGAGCATGTCGTTCATCCAGCCCATGTTCCACTTGAAACCGAAACCGAGCCCCCCCATGTGCGTGGGCCAGGTGACCATAGGCCAGGCGGTCGATTCCTCGGCTATCGTCTGCACGTCACCAAAGTTTTCGTAGACCACGTGGTTAAAACGCTTCAGGAAAAGCATCGCTTCCAGGTTTTCCCTTCCGCCGTAGCGGTTGGGTATCCACTCGCCCTCTTTCCTGGAATAGTCGAGGTAAAGCATCGAGGCGACGCCGTCAACCCGCAGGCCGTCGGCGTGGTACTTGTCGAGCCAGAAAAGGGCGCTCGATAGAAGAAAATTCTGGATCTCGTTCCTGCCGTAGTTGAAGATACAGCTCTTCCACTCGGGATGAAAACCCTGCCTGACGTCCGAGTGCTCGTAGAGGTGCGTGCCGTCGAAATATACAAGGCCGTACTGGTCGCTCGGGAAATGAGAAGGGACCCAGTCAAGTATTACGCCGATGCCGTTGTTGTGCAGGTGCTCGATGAGATACATAAAATCCTGCGGTGTGCCGAACCTGCTGGTGGGAGCGAAATAGCCGAGCGTCTGGTATCCCCACGACCCGGAAAACGGGTGTTCCATCACCGGCATGAACTCGACGTGCGTAAAACCCATGTCTTTGCAGTAATCGGCCAGCTGGGAGGCGGTCTCCCTGTAAGTCAAATACCTGTTGCCCTCTTCGGGAACCCTGCGCCAGGAACCGAGATGCACCTCGTATATGGAAACAGGCGATGAAAGTTTTTGCTTATCGTGCCTCGTTTTCATCCACTTTTGATCGGACCACTTGTATTCGAGGTCCCAGACTATCGAGCCCGTCCTGTGTGGCGTCTCGCTGTGAAACGCGATCGGATCGGCTTTCTCTACGCTGTAGTTGTTGAATTTCGAGGTCACGAAATATTTGTATATGGAACCCTTGCCAATACCCGGGACAAAACCCTCCCATATACCCGAGCCGTCCAGGCGGACAGTCAACTGGTGACTCTCCTTGTTCCATTTGTTGAAATCGCCCATGACGGCGACTTTTTCGGCGTTGGGCGCCCAGACCGCGAAATGCGTGCCGCTAACGCCGGCGCGCTCTACGATATGGGCTCCGAGTATGTCATATATCCTGAAATGGCTGCCCTGCTTGAACAGGTATTCGTCCGTTTCGCCCATCAACGACGATATTTTGACGGTGTTGTCCATTGTTTTCTCCCGATTACAAGATGCAAAAATACCACTCGATGCTTACGAGTGGCTGCACTCTTAACAACTTATATCTTTTATTATTTTATTTTCGCGCACCCAGCCCATATTGTACAAACTCTTGGGATAATCGGTCAAGAATAGCGCCGATCTTATATTGCCGGACTCTATTTTACCATTTTATGCTGTTTTTTAAAATAGCCGGGCAGTGCCCGGGAATTGCCGGATTCAGAGTCAGCGGAACATAGAAACAGCCGATTGCACGCCTGTACAATAAGGTATAAATAAAAACAAGGAACACAATGAAATAAGGAGGCGGTTATGAAAAAAGCAGTTGCGGCCCTGTCAGCGTTCGTATTGCTGTCAGCCGGTTTTATGACGCGGGCATTTGCCCAGAGCGAATCCCTTGAGATGCAGGCAAAGATTAATGAAATGCAGCTGAAATTGGACACGTACGCCAAGCAGCAGTCGATCGTGCAAAAGAACATAGAAACTTTTGACACGCTAGACTTCGTAGTGTTCAGCAACCAGGACTGGGTGAGGATGCACGAGAGCCATTCGAAAGACGTTGTGGTGAACTGGCCCGACGGGCACCAGACCAGCGGCCTGGACCGGCACATCGAAGACCTGAAAGCCCTGTTCGTGTACGCGCCCGACACCAAGATAAAAATGCACCCGATAAAATTCGGCTCCGGTGAGCTTACCTGCGTGACAGGATTTATGACCGGGACTTTCACAAAACCCATGCCCACGGGTGACGGCAAGTTCATTCAGCCCACCGGTAAATCGTTTAACCTGCCCATGTGCACCGTGGGGCATTGGAAAAACGGCGTCATGATAGAAGAATGGCTGTTCTGGGACGGCGCCGCTTACATGAAACAAATGGGGCTGTAGGACCAGGGAGAACGCCGATGACAAAGCCATCGGTAATCTTAACGGTCGGGCACTCAACGCGCACTCTCGAGGAGTTCATCGGCCTGCTTAAAGTGCACGCCATATCGCTTGTGGCGGATGTGCGCACTATTCCCCGCTCGAGGCACAACCCTCAGTTCAATAAAGGTTCGCTGGAAAATTCACTCAAGGCCGCCAGCATTGGATACGTCCACCTGCCGAAGCTGGGCGGACTGCGGCACGCCAAAACAGATTCGCCTAACACCGGCTGGCGCAACGCTTCCTTCAGGGGTTTCGCGGACCACATGCAGACCCCGGAATTTGAGCAGGGGCTAAAGGAATTGATCCGTAAGGCGGGCAAGAGTCGAACGGCTCTCATGTGCGCCGAAGCTGTGCCGTGGCGCTGTCATCGCTCGCTTATCGCTGACGCGCTGCTGGCCCGCGGGATACGGGTGGAGCACATCATAAGCCCGACCAGCTGCTATGTCCATGATCTCACTTCGTTCGCCAAGCAGCAAGGCACAACCATAACCTATCCCGCCGAGCCCCCACGGA
>CAZSIW010000238.1:0-4357 GCA_964606755.1 uncultured Elusimicrobiales bacterium
CCGGGTCTTTGAGATCGGGGAAAAATTCCTCGAACTGCGGGGCGACGAACATGCCCTTGTAAACTATCGTGCGACAGGAAAAACTGGTAAAATAGAAATCTTCCATCGGAAAGCCAAGCTTCAGAGCGGCCTTCTCCATGCACTTCCTTACCACGTAAAGCTTTCTTTCAAGGGCCTCGTCTTTCAGGCCGTCGAAAGAAACGATTATCTGCTCCATGAAAGGCATCGCGCTTCTGGCTATCTCGCCGAGGCAATCCGGGCAAACGGGAACGTCGCGCCAGCCCAGAAGCGTGCCGTTCTCGGCCTTTAACACTTTCTCGGCTTCCTGTTTCGCCTTAGCCCTCTGCTTGAGATCCTGCGGAAGGAAAAGGAAACCTACGCCGTAAGAACCTTTCCCCGGAAGCTTTATATTCAGTTGTTTTGTTATCTTTCTAAAGAACAGGTCCGGCAGCTGCATCAGCATACCCGCGCCGTCGCCGGTCTTGAGGTCGCCGCCCACCGCTCCGCGGTGCACAAGATTTTTTAAGATTATCACGCCCTCGTGCACTATCTGGTGCGACACGCGCCCCTTGATATCGGCCACGAACCCGACGCCGCAGCTGTCGTGCTCGTTATTTCTGTCGTACAGCCCGAATTTTTTGATAATTTTTGTGTTGTGCATTCTCATCGCTCCGTATGGTGATAAAAAAGGCGTCCGTAATTTGTGTATTAAACACACAATCACGAACACCCTCGTTTAAATCTGGTTCAACAATTATACCTAAAATCCCCGAAAAAAGTCAATGAAATATGGAAAAAGGTTGGTTGGCCGAGCGGTGCTGCCGGCAGGCCCGATATCCGGCTGCCATCTCGAGTCAGCCTGACCTGACCGGCGGATTCGCAGCAATGACAGAGTCATGGCGGGCCGTTAATCGGTCGTGTATCTGGTTATGTTCATCACGTAGTAGATCTTTTTGCCCGGCATATCGTAAACCTCAAACGCCATTTCCATTTTAAGGTTATTGTCCTGCGCGTACTTCATTAAGACCGGGTAAGCCCTCATGGGGCCGACCATATAAGTAAGGAAGTTTTTTACCGGAAGCTCGGCGACGATGCTTTCTTTCTGCGGGATCACTTTATATTTGTACAGCTTCTCTATCTCCGGAACTTTCGCGAGGTCTTTGTCTTCTATGACCACCCCGTCGTCGCTCCTCAAATTTTCCCTGGGGACCGAACGCGGGTCGTCATAGTAAACACCGAGCCCGATCTGGGAGTTTACACCGATATTTTTCAGGCCGGCATTGATCTTTTCATAGATCTTGCCGGTCTTCCTGTAGTCGCCGACAAACGGTTCGTATACGAAATTGTACGGGCCCATCATCTTCTGCTGAGCCACGGGTTTCGCGAACAGGCCGGACCAGCCCAGCAATAGAAATGCCACAACGCACAAAATAAGAATAGATGATGCCAAATACTTTAAAAATTTCATGACGCGCTCCCCCATATATGTAAAATCTTAATACAAATATTACAAAATTCAATCGTTCCGGTCAACCATAAAACTAACACTATGTTCCCTGTCAAATACCTTTCACTACCAGCAACGATATCACTGAAATAATTATCCATAAAATTGTGCCCTGTAATACCGGTTTTATTCCAACGGTTTTCAGGGTTGCACGTGATAGCCCGGCTCCTATAAGGAAAAGGGTAATGGTCAATCCGACTTTCGAAAAATGAACAAGGGACGCATAAACGGGTTTTAGATCCGGCAAAAAGGTGACAATAATAGAAGCCAGCACGAAAGCTATAATAAAATAGGGAAATGATACTTTTGACGTTTTGTTCTTGAAATAAAACGCCGTCACCAGAGACAGGGGAACTATCCACAAAGCTCTTGTGAGCTTCACCGCGGTCGCCGTGGCCAAAGCATCATTCCCATAACGTGATGCCGCCCCCACGACCGAGCTGGTGTCATGAATGGCTATCGCGGCCCAAACACCGAACTGGTGAGCGCTCAACCCAAAATAATGGCCGATCGCTGGGAAAAGAAAAAGTGCAACGGAATTCAATATGAATACGGTCCCCAACGACACGGATATCTCCTGCTCTTCCGCCCTTATTATCGGAGCGATAGCGGCTATGGCGCTTCCTCCGCAGATAGCAGTGCCGGCCGAGATCAGGTGCGAGGTGTTGCGTTTGACATCCAGCCACTTGCCCAGAAAGAACCCCGCTATAAGTGTCCCGGTTATGGAAATTACGGTAAACGACACCCCGGTCTTCCCGGCTTTTATGACCTCGCCAAAATTCATGCCGAACCCCAGCCCCACTACGGATAACTGAAGCAGGTATTTGGTCACCCTGCCGTTATGCTTTTTATAGGGATGCCCAAGGGTAAGTGCCATAGCCAGCCCCAACGCCAGAGCAAGCGGCGGCGAGCCATAAGGAGAACAGCAAAAGGCCAACCCCAGCACAAATATAAATGGTGACAGCCATTTTTCCACAGATGCGAATCTATTAGGCATTCCTATTCCTTTCCAGGTTTAATAACCCCAGGTGGGGTATATTGTTAATTTTATGCACCTATAACGCTCATATAATACATATTTATAATTGATTTTACAATATATTTTGTGTTATTAACAATTTGGCCGACTCGTGAGCCGAATGCCAATGTGCGCCGCCGCACATACGTCTCCAGCTTATACTTCTTCAAGACATATTAGCATGGATTTTCAAGGATTTTAGGCTCTAACGTTGCTATTTATGGCTTTCATCAATATTAGAATCCAATTCAATTAATGCTTTATTTTATATAGTACTACAAAGATTCCGGTTAAATATCTTCTCAGCAATAGTCAGATGTCATTTCAGGCCAAAGGGAGAAATCTTTAAGATCTCTCATCCGCCAAAGAAACAACGGCTGATTCGATATGACAACAATAAAGTGATTAATATTTCAATATATTTATCGTTATGATTTTAACCGGACAGATGTGATAGTTATATCCAAAATCGTACCCGGGTACGATTTATCGCCACCTGTATAATCGAATCCATGTATAGCATATATGCCCATCATATACTTACTATGAGTATACGTTGCTTGAATTGGGTCCAATTGTATTCGGCCGGATTTCCTGCTTGGTAGTGTCCTCTGGCCCGGCAAGTCTGGATGTGGCAAAACCCACCCCGGCGCCTAGAACGATTGTAAAGATAAGGATCGGGATAATGCTCTTTCGGCCATCTCTTGAAACATGGACCAATATCGGTAAAACCGACATCACGGCAACAGCTATCCCCTTTAGCCAGGGCGCCACAGGCATCTGCACATAAGAAATGATCACCCCAAGCACCACCCACTGAACAAAGGCAGAGACACAGGCATATTTGTCTATTTTTCTGATTATCATGGGAGTCACATCAATAACCCCAGCGGCAACACCAATGGCTAACGAGATCAATAGTCTTTCCATCTGGTTTTCTCCTTATTACACGGGAAACGGTCATAATGCGACCTTACCCACTTCGGCAGTATAAGCGCCGACCACAAAGATAAAAGTTGCCTGGTCTCGAACAAAGGCCATGATTTTTTTGGTGCATGCATGGCTTTCACGGGTAATTGTATAATTTATTAGAATATTTGGTCAAGGGAAATTATCCCTCTTGCGCAAGGCAGAATAAGATCAGTCTTCAAGGCTAACTGACCATTAAAAACGGCAGATTGTTTTGATAGATTATATGCATCAAACCGGAAAAAGGAGGAGTTTATGGTTACAACAAAAGAAAAGGAAAAAATTGACATGCAGGCAATGATGAAAACGTATAAGGAGCTGGGAACACCGGGGCCTCAGCACAAGCTGCTGGCAAAGTTCGCGGGAAACTGGAGCGCCAAGGTCAAGAACTGGGTCGATCCCGACAAGCCGCCCGTTGAAAGCGTCGGCAAAAGCGAAAACAAGATGATCTATGAAGGCCGTTATCTTCAGGGAATTGAAACCGGCGAAATGATGGGAGCCCCCTCCAGCGGCACGGGTGTTACCGGGTACGATAACAACTCCAAACAATTCGTGTCTATCTGGTATGGTTCCATGAGCACGGGCATCTACTTTTTTCAGGGCAGCGCCAGCGCGGACAACAAGTCAATTACGATGGAAAGCCAGCAATTCAACGACCCCTTCAAAGGCCCTATGATGTATCGTTACGTGCTCAACTTGATCAACGACAACAGCTATACGTTTGAAATGTCGAGTATAGACCAGGCCGGCAAGGAACAGAAATTTATGGAAGCTTCGTATACCCGCGAAAAATAGCATAAAAGATCATAAAAATCCCCTCGAATAATATTCGGGGGGATTTTTTTTGAGATAATATATTCTAT
>CAZSIW010000239.1:0-4326 GCA_964606755.1 uncultured Elusimicrobiales bacterium
CCTTTATTTTGTATTCAACATTGTCATCAGGTTTTTCTCCGTCCAACCATCTGAAGACTCTGGACTGGAAAGCAGCCTTGCCTTCCTCATCAAGAAAATCAAACGGGTTCATGGAAAGCAGTTCTTCTCTGGTATAGCCCAGCAAAATACACATAGCGTCATTGGCTGAAACGTACTTCTTTGTCCGGAAATCTATCTCATATATGCCTGTAGGCGCGCATTTGACGAGTTCGCGGTATTTCTCCTCGGATTCCCTGAGGGACTCTTCGGCCTTTTTTCGCTCGGTGATATCCTGCACCGACCCGTGCACGCTCATGATCTGGCCGTTTTGGTCGCGCACCACTTCGCTGCGCGTTGTTACCCATATCAGTTTGCCGTTCTTAAACGCCCGCACGTCAAACTCGTATCCTACTCCAGTCCTTATAGTTTCCTTAAACGCCTCGTTAAGCCTTTCCCATTCTTCAACCGGATAACATCGCCCTTTCTGGTCGCTGAAAGCGGGCATGTGTTCCTTGGCAGGGTCAATTCCAAAAATTCGAAACAGTTCTTCCGAGCTGGTGGTCACATCGGTTTTCGCATCCCAATACCAGCTTCCTATATGGGCTATCTTTTGAGCCTCATTTAATTCTGCTCCTTTTTCCCTGAGTGCCTGAAACAGGGCGAGGAACATTTCCACAGTCTGTTCGCTTTCCCCGGGCTTTTCCTCGTGTTTGCGTTTTCCTTTTTTTTTGACCATGGACCAGGTCTTTGCCCCAAGTGTCGAAAACAACATTCCAAAAATGAACGCCACGGCGATGAAAGGAGTAAGCATAACCGCCGTGTTATCTGGCTCGCTGTAAAAGAAGTTAACAAGGAATGCGCATATAATGACAATTATAACCGCAAGGGCAATAAATACTATTTTCTTGTTACTCAACAGACTCATCATAAGTTTTGCCTTTTCGAAACAAATTGAGAATTGTTATCTGAAACAATAAAATTGAGAGTTTCTTAGTATTCTTTACCATTATTTTGCAATTCCATTCACTCAAAAAAAGACTCCACGCCTGGTGATGGGAGGCGCGGACCTCCTCCTAAACAAAAAAAACCACGCTTACATGATGTAGTCGTGGCTTCCATATTTTTATTATACTACTCTTGGAATAATTGGTCAAGCTATATTTTTATGAGTTTCCGGCCACCTGATAATGTAACGCATCAAGCTGATCAAATCTCGTAGTGGAGCCTCATGGCAAAAACAGAAACAGGACCGCGGTCTTGATTGTAGGCAGGATTATTCACTAACTGGAAATCGCCGGTTATGCTGAAGCGCTGCACTATTTTCCAAAGGTAATAGGTTTCGAGTATCTCTTCGGGGGCATAGTTCATTTTGCCGTCACCGATAAGAAACCCGTAACCGCCCGCTTCAAGGTAATCCCTGTGGTCCGCGGAGAGGCCGTTGATATCGAAGGCGAGGCCGAAAGTGTCATCGGGGCGGTTCCATGAAGAACCGTTAAGACTTATGCCGCCTGAAACCGTGCGATCTATTTCAGTAAACGCCCAGCTCTCGGTCGCACCATCGTTCCAGCCGGCCCTTAGGAAACATCCGAGGTCTTTTGTTATTTCCTGTTCATAATCTATCCCGAATCCGTATTTCAGGCAATAGGTTTCAGTCTGGATAATGTCCGGATTTACAGGTGAAAGATTCAGTGAGTCTCTGTAATTTCCCATGTGGGCGTGGTTGGCATAACCAAGAACCGTTATTTTTCCGGGATGCGAACCCGCGCTGTACCTGTATTCAAACTCCGCGTTCTCACTGTGCGCCTGAGGGATATTCAGGTCCAGATACAGCTGGTTGGCTACCTTCGGCTCCAAAACCGAGGCAAGACGCGCCGCCCATCTCTCCCTGTTGTAATCAAGCATAGCTCCCCAGGTATACCCGCGAGTGTCCGCCGCGAAATCCCAGGCTCCGTTGTCCATTATCGCCCAGTTTATAAACTGTGTGCGCGGATCGTGGCTGTAAGAGTTACCATCGAAGAAGTCGCTCAGGCTGAACTTGCCAAGAACGAGCGTCAGCCGGTTCTTGCAGACTTCGTCGCCGAGCTGGTTTTTGTCTGGCATAATTGTTTCTTTGGCTCCGCCCATTTCGAAGACCTGTTTGAAGTAAAGACGTGATATATTGCCGGCCGGCGCGGTAGAGCCTATCCTATAGGTTTCGCCGTTCGCCGCGCCCGCAAGCCCAACGGAACCGCTGAGCCCTTCCCCAGCCGCGAGTTCAGGGTTAAAGTAGAATTCACCGCCTTTCCACAGCCTTCTGCCAAGAAAAAGTGTCGTTGTGAAAGACGTCTGGACTTCCGGATTGGGGCTGAGGCTGTTAGTGCCTGAATAAGGAGAATTAAAGTATCCGTGCATCTGAGGTATAACTGTTGCCTGATAATGGATGCTCCATAGTTCGGGGGCGTCCAGATTTAGCGTTTCGCCTAACAGTAATGAGGCGGTCGCAGATGAAAGGATGACTATTATTACTGCGTAATAGTTGTGTCGGTTTTTAAAGTATTTAAGCATGACTGTATCTTTTTTTTCACAACACCATGCGAGATTGAATTAATTGGTTAAGATTATTTTTTTGAGGCAGGATAATTAAATGAATCAGCTATTCATAACGGGCTCCTAGCAACAACAGTAGTTGGGCGGGAAGTCCCGTAGAAATACTACTGCCATGTCGGCCCGGTATCAAAACCTGTTCTTCCCAAAGTTTTATGAATTATATTTATATTTTGACTATCTGTCAAGCTATATTTTCAAACCGTGTCAAGCCAAAATAGAAATGTCCTATTCTTACCAATTTAGAAGTGTCCGGTTTTAAGAAAAAAAGAAGTAGTCGCCGCGCTGTACTGTGGGTAATGTGGTAAACCTGAAAGGTTTTCCATCATTATCCACAGGCCGTTTTCTTTTTGCTTCTTTTTCTTTGTTAATAAGCATAACTGCTTCCCAATTTCCTGCCATACTGCCGCCAGGGATGATTCTTCGGCGGGATCCATTGCCTGCTCGCCTTTGTTACTTCTACCCTGCGCCTTTTAGCGACTGCGATCTTCTTTCTCTTTGGCAACGATTCTATTTGTCTGACCTTCAGCCGTTTATCTTTACTGTAAACGCACAGGTTACCGTCTATGTATTCTTCTATTTCAACATTCTCTGCTTTTATCTTATCGTATACCTGATAGAGCTTGTTGTTATAGATCACCGTGAAATCGTTCCTTAAAATCCGTTTCTCCTTAACACAAAATATCCGGCCTAATTTTATACCTTTAGGCACTCCCCGGTGTAAATCAGCCTTCTGATGCGCTATTACACCAAATTGCCGGTTAAACCTGCATAGATATTCGCCGTCAAGAAATCTGTTCGCGTCTTCCAGGGTCTTTATACCCTTTAGCCTCAACTCCTTTACCAGCCTGTCCTGAAACGTCTTAAATAACCGCTCTATCCGCCCCTTCGCCTGCGGCGAATGCGCCCATATCAAACTTACTCCCAGCTCTTTAAGCGCTCGCCCAAATTGTGTATCCGCTGCTTCTTTACCTTCCAGCTCATCTTCCATGCTAAGCTTGCCTAATGCCTTATATGTGCTGTGTTTATCAGCGTATACGCTCTGTGGAATCCCGTACTTCCTCACATACCGCCTGAAACTGTCCATCGCTGGAAACGTCCCTTCATAATCGTAAAATCTGCTATACACTCGCCCTGTCGCATCGTCTATATATCCCATCAACACCAGCTTCGGTCCTCGCCCTTCCAGCCAGTCGTGATGCGACCCGTCCATTTGCACCATAGCACCACAATGACTTTTCCTTTCACGCCAACGCCTCTGCTTGCGACCCTTGCGCTCCCACATGCATCCGCCTTTTTCTTTCAACCATAACCTCAGCGTTTCGTCGCTTACCTTCTTATTCTCATTTTCAATGAGCTTCTCTACCGCAAACGTCGGACCAAATCCTTCATACCTCCTGTGATATATCCCCAGCACCTCTTCTTTAAAACCTACCTTAAATCTTCGATTCGATCTTCGCCCTCGAAGCTTATGGATTATCCCTTCGCCCCCTTCCTCTTTTACTCGTCTTACCAGCCGCCTTATCTGCCTGTCGCTTATCCCCAATACTTCCGCCGCTTCTACCTGACTAATCCCTCCGCCCATTGCTTTCTTCACCATTTCCAGCCGCTTCAGCTCTCCCTTGCTCATCACGATTATGTCCTTTCGCCACACCTTATCCCTCCTTTTCAGGAAGACTATTGTAGCATTCATTAGGACATTTCTATCTTGGTTAATTAGGACATTATCATTTTGGTATTACA
>CAZSIW010000240.1:0-4324 GCA_964606755.1 uncultured Elusimicrobiales bacterium
TCGGCATTCAATTTCCTGACCGCCTTTAAAGCGACGAACATCCTCGCGGTGTTGCGCGTTGAGCCTCCGCCTCCCGTAAAAGCTGTAACGGTTTCCACGGCCGGGTCTTTTTGAATTATACCGACAACCGTTTTCAGCTTTTGCTGCATCAATTGAAAAGAAACATCCTGTGATGCCTGAATTGATCCGTTAAGCCTGCCCGTATCCTGCTGCGGAAAAAAACCTTTCGGCACCAGATAAAACAACACTATATTCAGAAAAACCACGCCTATTGTCACGGAAAGCACGAATTTAGGATGCCGCAGGGACCACGACAATCCTTTTTCATAGGTGTTATACATCCAGTCAAACATACTCTGGCTGCTTTTAAAAAGCCGCCCTTGCGAATCCTGTTTTTCTTTGTCGTGTTGTTTCAAAAGAAGCGCGCAGAGCATCGGTGTGGTGGTAAGCGACACCAAAAGCGAGATCAGGATTGCCACAGAAAGCGTTACGGCGAATTCCCTGAAAAGCCGGCCCAGTATTCCCGCCATAAGCAATATCGGCGTGAACACCGCCACAAGTGAAATGCTTATCGAGGTGATCGTAAATGCTATTTCCCCGACGCCTTTAATTGCCGCCTTTAGAGGAGTTTCCCCTTTTTCCAGGTGGCGCGTTATATTTTCAACAACGACGATAGAATCATCCACCACAAACCCCGTCGCTATGGTAAGGGCCATCAGCGAAATATTGTTCAGGCTGAAATGCAGGAGATACATTACCCCGAACGTGCTTACGAGCGATATGGGCACCACGGTGCTCGGTATAAAAGTCGTCCTAGCGTTACGCAGAAAAAAATACACCACCCCGATAACCAACAATATCGAAAAAATTATGGTCTTCTTGGCTTCGCTCAAAGAAGCGCGGATAGTGGGGGTGCGGTCAAGCGCGACCGTCAGGTCGACTCCCGCGGGAATCAAAGCTTTAAAGGTAGGAAGCATGGCCAGGACTTTGTCGACGGTGGATATGATGTTAGCCCCGGGCTGGCGAAATACTATCAATACAACGGCCTTACTGCCGTTCACAAAACCGGCGTTGCGGACGTCTTCAACGGAATCCTGGACGTCCGCGATATCTGAAAGCCTTACCGGCCTGCCCGATTGGTAAGCAATTATAAGGGACTTGTACTGTTCCGCCTTGTACATCTGATCATTGGTCTTTATTTCCCAGGACATTAACTTGTTTCCCAGCTTGCCCTTGGGAGGGTTTACGTTGCTGCTGCCTATGGCGCTGGCCACTGTGTTTAAGCTGATGCCATATTTACTCAAAGCGTTGGGATTAAGCTCCGCGCGCACCGCGGGCAAAGAACTTCCGCCCACGATGACCTGCCCGACACCGTCAACCTGCGACAATTCCTGCTGAAGAACAGATGAAGCGACGTCATACATCTTTGACGTGGTATATCTATCCGAGGTGAGCGCCAGAATAAGGATCGGCGCATCGGCCGGATTGACCTTCCGGTATGTGGGGTTGCTGGGCAAAGCCGCCGGCAGATAGGACCGGGCAGCGTTTATAGCCGCCTGAACATCGCGGGCGGCGCCGTCAATGTCGCGGCTAAGATCGAACTGAAGGGTTACGGACGTTGTTCCGAGGTTGCTTGTTGACGTCATTTCGGTGACGCCCGAGATATGAGCGAACTGGCGCTCCAGAGGCGTTGCAACCGAGGTTGCCATGTTCTCGGGGCTGGCCCCGGGCAGCGACGCGTTGACGCTTATAGTGGGATAATCAACCTGCGGCAACGGTGAAACGGGCAGCAAATTGAAGGCCAAAGCGCCGGCAATTATCATGCCTGTATTTATAAGTGTAGTAGCTATCGGCCTGTTGATAAAAATTTCTGGAATGCTCATTCCTGAATTCCTGCCTTTAGTATGCTCTGCCTCAATTTACTCTTTGATAATTTTTTTCAAAAACACGGTCCTGCATATACACATGACTCAAGTTCTAAACGTTTAGAACTTCCCAAACAAGCTCAGGACAGGCCAATTATCACACGTGTGATAATTGTAGTGCCCAACAATAAGTTTAGACGTCTTAAGTTGCCATTAATGGCACGACTTTCCGCAAGCAAGATGTTATACATATAACATTACTCATTTTGCTATGTTAGGCGCCTAACATAGCCCTTCATGGGGGCTATCCTCAACAATGTGTCCCGAAACACATCGCTTTTCCCAAGCTGCAATCCTAGGCTATGTTTTGGCCAAAACATTAGGTTTTAGATACCCAAACCTGCCTTACTTGAACAATGTTTCCTGGGAAACATTGCCTTTTAATGGCTCACCTTCCTATACATCAAGCCCTGGATAGCTCAGTTTGCGACATCGCAAACTCAGGTTGGTCATCGATTTACCACTCGCCCATCCTGCCTGACAGCCCACTACAATTACCACACGTGTGATAATTGTAGTGCCCAACAATAAGTTTAGACGTCTTAAGTTGCCATTAATGGCATGCCTAGGATATGTGTGCTGGCACACATTGGCACTTTGCCTCCATCTTCCCACTGTATTCTTGCCTGCCATTAGGCTTCTATTCTGTTTGACTCTGCCTGCGGCACCTTGCGCATTTTTCGCGATAGGCGGTCGAACCATAAATAAATCACGGGGGTCGTAAAAAGGGTCAGAGCCTGGCTTAGTATTAGCCCACCGATTATTGAAATTCCCAGGGGAGTGCGGAGCTCAGAACCCATGCCTGTCCCGAGCGCCAGAGGCAAAGCCCCGAACATGGCGGCCATAGTCGTCATCATGATCGGCCTGAAGCGCAGAAGGCTGGCCTGATAGATCGCCTCGACCGGTGTTTTACCCTCCGTCCGCTCGGCTTCGATCGCGAAATCCACCATTATGATGCCGTTCTTTTTTACGATACCTATCAATAGGATTATGCCTATCAGGGCTATAATGCTCAAGTCCATTTTAAAAAGCATAAGCGACAAAAGCGCCCCCACCCCTGCTGACGGCAAAGTTGACAATATCGTCAACGGGTGAATATAGCTTTCGTACAACACCCCTAAAACTATATAGACCACCACCAGCGCCGCGAGTATCAAAAGAGGCTCGTTTGTAAGAGAAGACTGGAATGCCTGCGCCGTGCCCTGGAAAGAGCATATAACGCTGGCCGGGAATTTCATCTCGCGGCTCACGGAGTTCATTATGTCGACAGCATCACCGATCGACACGCCCCTGGCGAGATTAAACGACAGAGTTATTGCCGGGAACTGGCCTATATGGCTTATTACAAGCGGCCCGCTGGTTTCCGCGGCCTGAACGATAACGTCCAGCGGGACTTTTCCCGTGCTCCCGCTTCCGGTCAAATAAATGTCGTGAAGGTTCGCGGGTGATTGTTTGTATTCGGGCTTAACTTCAAGGATAACGCGGTACTGGTTAGCCTGAGTGAATATCGTAGATACCTGCCGCTGTCCGTAGGCGCTGTAAAGCACGTTATCTATGCTCTGCGTGGTTATGCCGAGCCTCGAGGCTTTATCGCGGTCGATATTCAAAGAGACCTGCATACCCTTATCCTGCTGGTCGCTTGAAACATCGCGCAGTTTTGGCTGCTTGCGCAGGGCATCCACCAGCGTAGGAGCGAGTGTGTTCAATTCTTCGGAGTTAGGGTCTTCCAGACTGTACTGATACTGCGCGCGCGTCACCGAGGTTTCAACCGTGAGGTCCTGCACCGCCTGCATATACAACGTTATGCCCGGGACATTCTCGAGGTTCTGCCGCAAACGGTGGATCACATCGCTTGCGGACATCTTTCGTTTTTCGATCGGCTTCAAATTTATGAGCAGCCTGCCGCTGTTAAGAGTAGTATTTGTCCCGTCTACACCGATGAAAGACGAAAGGCTTTCCACGGCAGGGTCTTTGAGAATTTCTCTGGCAAGCGCCTGCTGGCGGTCAGCCATAGCTGTAAACGATACCCACTGAGGCGCCTCGGAAACGCCGAGTATAGCGCCCGTGTCCTGTACGGGAAAAAACCCTTTGGGCATGAGTATATACAACAGTATCGTCAGAAGAAGCGTGCCGAGTGTCACGTTTAACATCATCTTCTGGTGATTCAGCACCCATTTTAAACCGTTGCCGTAACGGCTGATGATACTGTCAAACATGTGCTGGGAAACCTTATAAAATTTCCCCTGCTCCTTCTCCGGGGTGTGTTTCAAAAAATTTGCGCACATCATAGGGGTTAGCGTTAACGAAACGATCGCGGAAAACACTATCGTCACGGAAAGAGTTAGCGCGAACTCGCGAAACAGCCTGCCCACAATCCCGCCCAGCAGCAGCAGGGGAAT
>CAZSIW010000241.1:0-3163 GCA_964606755.1 uncultured Elusimicrobiales bacterium
TTAAAGAGCTTGATATAGAGTTGAAAAGGGCTTTAAAGGACAAGAAGTTCATCCAGGAGCTTGCGTATTATCTCAAGAATTACGCTGGCAGGCCAACTCCTCTGTATTTTGCCGCGAACCTTACAAAGAAGCTTTGTGGTCCAAAGATATATATAAAAAGGGAAGACCTTTGCCATACTGGCTCGCATAAACTAAACAATACACTGGGACAGATACTGTTGGCTAAAAGACTCGGAAAAAAAAGGGTTATAGCTGAGACAGGCGCAGGCCAGCACGGTGTGGCAACGGCTACAGTCGCGGCATTATTCGGCCTTAAATGCGATGTCTATATGGGTGAAAAAGACGTGCAAAGACAGGCTTTAAACGTTTTTCGCATGAATCTGCTGGGCGCCAGGGTAATACCCGTTAAAACCGGCACTAAAACACTTAAAGACGCGACGAACGAAGCTTTCAGGGATTGGACTGGAAGCGTAAAAGACACGTTTTATATTATCGGTTCGGTTATGGGCGCTCATCCATACCCGTTAATGGTGAGGGAGTTTCAATCAGTAATAGGAAAAGAGGCAAGAAAACAGATCGTTAGCGCAGAAGGAAGGCTGCCGGATTACCTGTTGGCATGTGTTGGCGGCGGGAGCAACTCGATGGGTTTGTTCCATCCGTTCTACAAAGATAAGAATGTCAGATTTATAGGCCTTGAAGCCGCCGGGGCGGCTACTCTTTCAAAGGGAAGGGTGGGTGTGCTCCATGGAATGAAAACCTATGTTCTTCAGGATAAAAATGGTCAGATATCGGGTACTAGTTCTATATCCGCGGGTCTAGATTATCCCGGGGTCGGGCCGGAACACAGTTTTTACAAAGATAGCGGGCGAGCTGAGTATTTTCCGATAACCAATAAGGAAGCGCTATATGGCTTCAAGATGTTGTGTGAGACGGAGGGTATAATACCAGCCCTTGAATCTTCGCATGCGTTTGGCTATCTGCCGAAACTTGTGCCTAAACTCGGCAAAAATAAGACAATAATAGTGTGTTTGTCCGGAAGAGGCGACAAGGATGTAGACAGTGTACGGCAAGTATTAGGCACAAGGGCAAAATAATGAATGAATTGGTCCGGCTGGCTAAAACATATAAAGAACAAAACAGGAAAACATTCGTGGCTTGCCTTACGGCTGGATATCCCAGCCTTGGTGCTACTCTTGAGCTTTCTAAGGTGCTGGAGGGCAGCGGTGCTGATGTGCTTGAACTTTGCGTTCCGTTCTCCGACCCTGTCGCGGACGGGCCTACTATACAGTATTCTTCAGACATCGCTTTAAAGAAAGGCGCTAACCTGAGGAATGCCATCACCCTTGCTGATAAAATAAAGGCAAAATTGGGTGTCCCTGTGGTTTTCATGAGCTACCTGAACCCGATTTACAGCCTTGGACTAGAAAAGGCTTTTGTTATGATGAAAGGTATAGCGGACGGTTTGATAATACCCGATGCTGTGCCTGAAGAGACCTCTAAATTTGAAGAAATTGCTAACAATAACGATATTTCTCTCGTGCCTCTTGTTGCGCCTAACACACCGGAAGACAGGATGAAATACATAGGGTCGAAAAGCACTTCGTTCACTTACGTTGTCTCTCTGGCGGGCGTGACCGGAGAAAGAAAAAACCTCACGGACGGCATAAAGAATTATCTGCTTCTTACAAAAAAGCAGATAAGCTCACCCAGGTATCTCGGGTTCGGTATATCTAAACCAGAACATGCAAAAGCTGTAAGGAAATACGTTGACGGCGTAATCGTTGCTTCCGCGATAATAAAGATAGTCAGGGACAGCAAAAGCACAGGTGATATGAATAGACGCGTGGCAGGTTTTGTAAGATCGATAAGAAAAGCTCTTGATTGAGAACAAAATATCCGCCAGAGGCGGAACCGCCTCAGGCGGGGAGGAAAGATGGCGACCACTACACATGCGAATGAAAAAAAGGAAATTCCGCACGGCGTATGGACTAAATGCAAAAAGTGCGAGCAGATAATCTTTAAAAAAGAGCTGGATAATAATCTTAAGATATGCCCCAAGTGCGGTTACTATTTCAGGCTGGGAGCGTATGAGCGCATAAAAATGCTCACTGAACCCCAGTCTTTTGAGGAATACTACGAAGACCTGCTGCCGGTGGATCCTTTGAAATTCCCGGATTACGCGAAAAGGGTGAAAGCCTCTCACATAAAAGAAGCCGCGGTTGCCGGAAAGGGAAAGATCGGCAAGCACGAGGTAATGATGGTAGTGCTGGATTTCGGATTTATGGGCGGGAGCATGGGCTCTGTAGTAGGTGAAAAAATAGCAAGGTCCGCGGAAGCGGCAATAAAAGCCAAGATCCCGTTCATCATAGTAGCCGCTTCGGGCGGAGCGAGGATGCAGGAAGGGATACTCTCACTTATGCAGATGGCAAAAACAAGCGCCGCGCTTGCGAAGCTTGCGAATGAAAATTTGCCCTATATATGTATTCTAACCGATCCAACGACTGGCGGCGTAACAGCCTCTTTCGCGATGCTTGGAGATGTGCACATAGCCGAGCCGGGCGCGTTGATCGGCTTTGCGGGGCCGAGGGTCATTGAGCAGACCATACGCCAACAGCTGCCCGAGGGGTTTCAGCTCTCTGAATTTCTTAAGCAGCACGGCATGGTAGATATTATAGCCGAAAGAAAAGAATTGAAAAACATTCTTATAAAAGTATTGAATTTCATGAGATGATATGACGTTCTCTATAGATGAAAGATACAAAATACAGGATACCATCGCTCATTGGCAGTTAAACGAATATACGCACATGAAACCCGGGCTGAAGCGGATAGAGATGTTCCTTGAACAGCATGGCAACCCTCAGGAGCGATTCAATTCCGTGCTAATCGCTGGAACTAACGGAAAGGGTTCGACCGCAGAGATGCTTTCCGAGATACTTTCAACCGCCGGATATAAGACAGGCTTATATACCTCTCCACATCTTGTAAACATAACGGAGCGGATAAGGGTCGGAAAAGATGAAATAGACGAATCTGAATTCCGGCTGCTCTCGAATAGGTATATTGCCCGTGCAAAGGCCTGCGAGCTGACTTTTTTTGAGTTCATAACCGCTTTGGCGTTCATTCATTTTCTTGTTTCAATGGTGGAGATAGCTGTCCTTGA
>CAZSIW010000241.1:3173-4313 GCA_964606755.1 uncultured Elusimicrobiales bacterium
TCGGCGGTAGGTTCGATGCTGTGAATGTCGTGAAAAAACCTCTTGTAAGCGTCATAACCGATATTGGGCTTGATCATTGCGCAGTGCTTGGTAAAACCATCCGAGAAGTGGCTGAAGAAAAAATGGGCATAACAAGAAGAGGCATGCCGGTAGTGACAGGCGCCTTGAAAAGAAAGGCTCTTGATGTTATAAAAAAACATCCTGGAAGTATGTTCTTGTTCGGGAAAGATTTTATAGTTGAACCGGAAACGGTCGACTGGGAACATGGAATTCAAAAATTTATTTTCAGGGGATTTGGCAAAAATATAAATATCGATCTTCCCTTGTTGGGCAAGGCACAGCTTAAGAATTGTTCGCTAGCGGTTTCGACGGCAATACTGCTCAAAAGAAACGGTTTCCAAATAGATGTTGGAGATATCAAAGCAGGGCTGTCAAATGCAAGATGGCGCGGCAGGTTTGAGGTTATTAAAAAAAGGAAATCGTGTTTTGTCGTTGACGGCGCTCATAACCCCGATGCTGTTGAGAATTTTATAGAAACATATAAAAATAGCCCTTATAATAAAAAAGATACTGTTTTTATTTTTGGGATATTAAAAGACAAAGATCATTTGTCTGTAATAAAGAAGCTTTCTAAATTCGTCAATAAAGTAATACTCGTTGAGGTGGGATCGAAGAGAGCGCTCGGCTTGAACGAAATGGCGAAAGAATGGAGCAGATATTTGCCCGGTGAAAGGATTCATAAGGCAAATTCGTTAACGGATGCGATGAAAACTGCAAAAATGCATAAAGTTGTTGTGGTGACAGGGTCTCTGTATCTTACGGGCGAATTTTTAAAGAATTTATATCAAACTGCGTAAAGGGGCTGACAAAATGGAGAATAATTATCTAGGTATCGATCTTGGCGGGACGGGCGTAAAACTGGCTATCGTTGATGAAAATGGGGGGATAGTAGAGCAGGGATCCTTCCCTAATTCCTGTCCATCGGACCCTGATGAGGTGGTTAGAGGCATCATATATCACTTCAGTAAAATGAAGAACAAAGATAACATCAGAGGTACCGGAATAGGAGTGGCGGGAGATATCGACCAGAAATCCGGAATTGTACGATTCTCCCCGAACCTCGGATGGAAAGGGTATGAG
>CAZSIW010000242.1:0-4304 GCA_964606755.1 uncultured Elusimicrobiales bacterium
GTTAACATGGGTGTTCTTTCGAGCCTGCCGGGCAGCAAAAAGAGGCTTCCCGGTGTGAGATGGAATGAAGAGAACGCGCTTTCACAAAAAGCGCATGTGACGGTGCGAACTTACGCGGGCAACGGCCCTGCCGGCAGCATGTTCATTGAGGCCGGGATATTCGGCTATACAACTTATGACCGCGACAGGGATGAATATCAGGTCTCGGAGGCTTTCTGGAGCCTATTTACACCGGAAGAACAGCTGTCCGCGATTAAACATGAACAAAATGAATTCAAATATCTATCTGAAAATCCGGGCAAGACCATAGAAGATTATCATATGATGGTCAAGAAACAGGCCTTGTATTCTGCCGCGAAAAATGAGCAGACGGAGGAAGATAAGAATATTGTAGAAGAATCAAAATTGATAGAAAAATCAGAGGGAATGTTGGCGTCTGCAGTGGCCGTAACTCCGTTCACTGTGGGTTTAATGCTTTCAGAGCTGGCAAAACTCGTGCCGGGTTTAGAGCTTGCGGTCGGGACGACTCTGACATTAGATGCCATGCTCGGGCTCGCAAGGATGGCCGGCAGCAGGAGGCCGGGGGCATTGGAAAAGCCATTCCGTACCCGCAAGAAACCCAGCTACACCCGCACGCGCGCGCAAGAAAGGACCTTCACTGATATGCAGATGAAGCTGATAAAGATACTTTCTGATCTTGAATTAAAGAATGTATCAAGCAAAAATATCATAACAGCGCTTGAAGATCTGTATTCGGGCATAGATATGGACCTGTCCGAAAAAGAGTCACCTGAATACTACCAGTCTTTCTTGAAACAGCTCAGAGATGACAGGCAGAACCTGGCCGGAGAGATGGAAAAATCAAGGCAAAGCAACGAATGGAGACGGTTAAGCGGACTGGTGAGAGACTATGTGACGGTCAACAAAAACATATTCAAAATACAAATAAAAATAGCCCTGATGTTCTTGAATGGACAGCTGGATGTGCCTGAAGCTTTCAGGGCAAATGCATCAGAGTGGACGCTCAGGGGAGCTCAGGCTACGGTCAAGAATATCATTGACGATATTTATGCGGTAAACGATACGCTCAACAGCAGGGCGGTAAGGGAATACAGATCTACGGATTGGGCGGGCAACGTTATCTATGTTCCCGGTCTCGATGGTGTCGATATAATGTTGGACCAGGATGGCAGGGTTTCCATACTGAGGCAGGCTACTATTAATGTGATATCGAGGCTTAAAACCATAGCTACACATCTGAGGATGCACAGAATAACCGCCGCAAGGGATGAGATAAGTACTCTTCTGGAGCTGTACCCTGAACTTGCTCCGATGAAAGACGCTTTAGAGACCCTGCCGGACGGACAGGCTCCGCCGGATGGATTAATTGACGCAGTAAAGGAGTTCGCTTCGAAAGTTTCAAACCCGGAGCAAAAGATAACCATAAGGAACGTATATGAAGACCTCAACGGAGCGCTGCGTTCGAGGATCCAGATACAGAAAAGATATCTTGAGGAGTATGAACAAATAAGGGGATACGCTGACGGCCTTAAGAAACAGCTCGCGGTTCTCGGCAAGGCCATTAAAGAAAAGGTGATACCGGAAAGTGAAAAGACTGATCTTTTAAATACTCTGAAAGACGCTATGGAGTTTGCCCAGAGAGGCCTGGTAAATGAAAAGGTTGTCTCGTTCAACATGCTGAAAACCGCTGTAGAAGAAGCCGGTAATAACGATTATTTCAGGGCTTCGAATAATGTAAGGGACGCCGTAAAGCAGTTTGAAACGAGACTGGTGGATATAGATGGCCTCATAAGAAATACCGAACGTCAAAATGATGTGATCTTCAACGAGCTCAGGGACAAAGCAATAATCGAATATATCGACAGTACGCTTGGATACATCCAGAACGGGGACCTGGAAAGCGCCAAAGAAAAGCTCGGTGAGCTCTCTGAGCGGTACTTCGCAAAGAAATATGTAGAACCCGGCTGTGTGCGGGCGGCGAGGATAATAGATTTCGTCAGCGGGAATATCGATAAGCTGGCTACTGCGTCACCGGATGAAAGCGAGCGGATAAAAAACAGTCTTCTGTTAAGGCTGACCACCGCAAAGCATGACATAGAGAACAAGAATTCATACAGAGTCACCGTCATGAAAGAAGACGGCTCCAGGCGTTTCTTTTATTTAACGCCCGGCACAAAAATAAACGAGTTCATCGCTCAGGTGACAGCCGACAAAACTCTTCTTCCCATACCTTCAAATGTCCACGCCAACAGGCTGCTGGGCCAACTGAGAACAAACTCTAACGCCTTGCCGGATTCAACTACTATTTCGCTTGTTAACGCGACTGTTTCCACGCTTGAACCGGCAGGGCAGAGCGTTTTTAGCTCGAATCCGAATACGGCATACGCCGAGAGCGGGTACAGCTACGATATGAGCTGGAAGCGCCCGCTTAGATCGCTCCGCACGCTTTTCCTTATCGGTATTATCAATTTCCACGAGTTCCGTCATTACATGACCGCCAGGATGATGGGTCTTAAGGTCAATAAGCCGGAAATAGACAAAGAGAACATGAGCGGAAGGGTCGTCCTTGGTTCAGGAGTAAAAAATCCGTTGCAGGCATTCGTGTTCTTTGCAGCTGGAGCGGTAATAGACATTATCCTGGCTGTTCTCTTGCCAATAACAGTAGATGGGCTTACCGGTTCGGACATTCTGACAATGATGAGCTTGATACCCGCATATTATTTGTTCAGGTTAGGCACTGTCGGTTCGGTCAGCGACCTGAAAAATATGGAGAATATTGTTTTATCACCAGGCGGTCTTGATGCATTTGCTGTCGCAAATGCCGAGCTTGGGAAGAGTTTTTACGAAAGGAATGCCACGTACCCGGAAAAAGACCTGGATGCGTCGAAAAGGATTATCGAGGCGATACAGAAAGACGGGCGTATAACTTTCAATTCGGTAAACAACGGCAAAGCAGCATATATAGCCCCTGTAAGGCGGTTCATGGACAGATCGCTGGAGACGACCTTTGCTGACGAGCTCGCGCCGTTCTTCGTTCCCGCTTTCAGGGAGTTGGCAAAAAATGCGGGATACTCTCTTGACGAATACAGCAGGTTGGTCCAGGAAAACGTTTTACCGGACGAGATGAAAATACTGCTGTATCTGTCCAGTATTTCGCTGATCACTTCCGATGAAAGAGGCGAGCGCCTGACATATTTCTTCCGCGATTCGTCCGCATGGAAAAAGCCTCTGGAAGATTATCTTTACGGGTTGTTGTCAAAAAAATTTGAGAACGGCGATTACAGGATACGCTCGCGTCATGTTTCCGGTTCGTTCGGAGCGGAGGCCTATTCTGTCGCCATGGTATTGTATGATGTTCTGGAACGGCTGCACAAAGACAAGAATATTAAGGAGCCTTTTGAACAATGGCTCGGCACGTGGGACGTGCGCCTTGATTCTTTCGATAAGAGCCTTGCGAACCTGATAAAGGCAAAAGAAGGGATGTACACGAGCAACGACATCTCTAATCTGGACGAACATTATAGTTCGCGGTTCTTTGACCGAGAGAACGACATTTTTACAGCAAAGCCCGTGATAAGAAGATGGGTCAATCCGGTATTCGCTGACCTGAAGTTCGGGAAAGATGTATCAGATCAACTAAGCGATATGCTGAATATGCTGGACCGTGATAACTACGACATAACATTCTCGATGTACACTCTTATGTATCTTTCAGACCAGACGGCGCTGGATGTGCTTGATAAGATGATAGGAAGGATAGCCGAAAGACAACCGAGGTTCTTATCTTACTGCAACAATGCGACCAGCAAGATCCAGACAGCGGCATACTGTTTCGGAAGCGATGGGAAGAGGATCGAAGGCATGCCATCCACGGTGCCGGATGAGGGGTCGCTCCTTAAAATGTTGAGCTCTGAAGCGGCTGCTGAAAACAGCGGTTCGGTGAACTTTAATCTTAACGTTGCTCAGTGTATAGTGCTTTTGGGCCTTACAGGCACGGCTGAGAGTGTCGGCGGGATAAGATCGGTCACGGAGGTTTTTCCACAGTTTAAGTTGTTCGGCGACTGGTCCATAGACAGGATAAACGGAGTATCGAGACCCGTTCCTGTTCCTGCACCTGCACCCGCACCTGTGAACACCCCGGCTGTAACCGTTCCTGCCGTTCAGCCTGCCGTTACTTCAAATCTCGCCGATTCCGTGTACATTTCCCTTGCGAAAACGTATGTACAGTTGAGCCGGAGTTTTTTGCTTGAGAAAAATTATATTTTCGCGCTTAAAAGCATTCA
>CAZSIW010000243.1:0-4280 GCA_964606755.1 uncultured Elusimicrobiales bacterium
CGTGCTTATAGAGGTCCTCAGTGAATGCGAGATGTCCCTGGTTATGAAATCGGATCCGATCTGGAGCTCCTGGGAATACCTTATGCTTCCCTCGCTGTATATCGCTATGCCCGTCGTCAGTCCGCCCATGTCTATCAAAAGGCATCCCAGCTCCTTTTCTTCGTCGGTAATAACCAGGTCTCCGACAGATATCAGGCCGTAGACCGGCTCCATGATATCAAACCCCGCCTGCGCTATGGATTTATATACGTTGCTAAGATGGCTCGCTGACGCTATCAGCACATGTACGTCCACTTCTAAAAACGTCCCCTCCATTCCTACCGGGTTTGGCACGCCTCTCTGGTGGTCGAGCGAGAACTCCTGCGGTATGGCGTGCAGGATCTCCCTGTCGGTTGAAAGACGAATGGTCTTCGCGTTCTCCATCGCGCCCTGGACGTCCTCGGCGGTAATCTCTTTGTCGGTACGGGATATGTTGATCGCGCCGCGCGTGTTGACCGACTCGATGTGGTTGCCACGCAGCCCGATATAAAGCGAGCGCACAGTCTCCTGCGCCTGGTCTTCAGCCGCCTCGACGACCTTCTGCACCGCGTAGGCCGTCTCCTGCAGATTGATGACCACACCGCCCTTTACGCCCTTGCACGGCAGTTTTGAGCCGCTGATTATCTTGACCGCCCCTGTTTCTCTGGAGCGCTTCCCCAAAACACAGCAAACCTGGCTGCTGCCGATGTCCAGTCCCGCTAAGATCTCATCCTTTGCCATTTTATTACCCCTCGAAGCTATCAGTCATCAGTCGTCAGACTTCAGCAAACAACAAAAACACGATTTTGTCTTTGATGTCAGCTGACGGCTGAAAGCTGATGACTGAAAGCTATTAATTTATACTTCTTTCCTGAACCCGCCCCTGCGGCCGTCCCAGCGGGGCTTGTTTTGTTGCGACGGAACCGTCTCCTCTTCCTGCTGGCCGGGGCCGGAAGTAAAATGAGGAGTCAAAAACACTTTGCCCGTGACCGGCTTCACCAGCACCCTGCCGTCGTCAAAATAATACAGGTTGATGTATTCAAGGCCGGAAAACCTCTTCTTGGAATCTTCGATTATCCGGTTGAGCATTTTCATTTTCGGCTGCAATTTTTTTTCGGCCGGCTCACCCCAGAATATCTTTTTGCCGTCTTTCATGACGAGAACCAGGTTGTCTATCGGCTCGACGTGGATGCTCGACACGCCGCTCAACAGCTCGCCGGCCTGAATCTTCATGAGCTGTATAAAATCAATGACCAGTTTTCTGTCGGCATCGTTGGCGGCAACTATTTCCGGCAGTGCCGCCTGCCCGACCGCTTTAATCCAGCCGCCCCTCAAGGCAAAGGGCCGGTTGTCGTTATCAACCCCCAGTTTCACGGAGTTAACGACCGTGTACGCGAGAGGCTCTCTCTCGGCGATTTCCACGCTAACCCTGTGCCACTTCCTTGTTATGCACACGTCTTTTAATTCCGGTTTCGAATTAAGCACGTCGTTTTCAGCGATCGAAGACCAGAACGTGCACATGTTGTCACCCGCCCTGAAAGGCAAAAGAGCCAGGATCTCGCTCTCCGTCACGTTCTTCAGGCCTTTTATCTCGATGTTCCTTATCTCAAAATAGCCGGAGTCAAAAACAAAATGATACGCGCCCTTGTAAGCGCCGAAAACTATCCCCGCGAACAAAACGAGCACGAACAAGAGCTTGAACAGGTTCTTTATCTTATAGTCCCGTTCACGCCTGAGGTTGGAACGCAGTACGACCGGGCGGTAGCGGGACTTTATTTTTATTTTCGGCCTGCGGGGAACGCGATATTTCATAATTTAGCTTTCAGTCATCAGCGATCAGTCGTCAGTCAACATACAAACACAATTCTTTTTGCCGTCAGCTGAAAGCTGACGACTGAAGACTGACAGCTTTTTTAAAACGAGCACTCTATTATCTTCAACAAAAGCCCGCCAAAACTCATTCCGTCGGCCCTTGCCTCGTCGGGAAGAAGCGAGGTATTAGTCATTCCCGGCAGGGTGTTCATCTCCAGGACCCAGGGTTTCTTATTTTTGTCGATTATCATGTCCACCCTTCCTACCGCCCTGCAGCCCAGCACATTGAAAACGTCGATCGCGAGCCTCTTGACCAGCGCCGTCGTTTTCGCGCCGATCCTCGCCGGTATTATGTGGTCGGACTGGCCGGGCGTGTATTTTGATTTGAAATCGTAAAACGCGCCCTTCGGGACTATTTCGACAACGGGCAGAGCCTTCCTGCCCAGGACCCCGACCGTTATCTCGGTGCCGCCGACGAATTTTTCCACCATCACTTCGTCGCCGAATTTAAAGGCCTCCGTCAACGCTTTGTTATAGCTCTTTTTGTCTTTCGCTATTGAAACGCCTATCGCCGACCCCTGCGATATAGGTTTTACGACTACCGGAAAAGCAAACTTCGTGGAGAGGCTTGCGCCCCGTCTTTTTATTTCCCACGCAGGGGTGGGTATGCCGTTGGCGGCGAAAACTTCCTTTGAACGCCTCTTGTTCATCGAAAGCGCGCTGGCCAGAACACCGCAGCCCGAGTACGGGATACCCATGATCTCAAGCATGCCCTGGATCGTGCCGTCCTCACCCATCGGTCCGTGAAGGGTGATGAACGCAAAATCTATTTTTTCTTTAACGAGCCTCGCGGCGACCTTCCTGTCAACGTCTATACCGATGACATGCAGCCCCTCTTTCTTGAGCCCCTCTACCACCGCCCTGCCCGAAAGCAGGGATATTTCTCTCTCGGCGGATATGCCGCCGTAGAGGACGCCAACACGTTTGTTTTTAAGCCTGGTTTCTATATTCATTCTTTATATTTTGAATGTCACTCGCCGATCATCTTTATCTCAAGCTCGAGGCTCACGCCCGATATCTCTTTCACCTTGTTGTGCACCATCTTGACGAGCGTTTTGACGTCCGAGGCCTTCGCGCCGCCGGTGTTTACGATAAAGTTGGCGTGCTTCTCGGACACCCTCGCGCCGCCGAAAGAAAGCCCCTTTAGGCCCGCCTCCTCGATAAGCTTGCCGGCGCTTTTGCCCTCTGGGTTCTTGAACACGGAGCCCGCGCTCCACGCGTCGAGCGGCTGGTGCTCCGCCCGTCGGGAAATAAGTTCCTTTATACGGTTTAAGATATCATTTTTGGGGGCTTTTTTCAAGTAAAGCGTCGCCGCAAGGACGCACATATTCTGGAGGCTGGATCCGCGGTAATAAAATTTTATGTCTTCTTTCTTTAGCGTCGTCACCTGCCCCGCATCGGTGAGGACGTCAACGTCGATCACCAGGTCGCCTATCGAACCCTCACTGGTGCCCGCGTTGCCCGCCAGCGAACCGCCCAGCGTGCCGGGAATCCCTGCCACGCACTCAAGGCCCGAGAGCGACCTGGAAACAGTTTTTTGTATAAGCGAGCCGAGCCTCACGCCCGCGCCGGCCTTGACGACGTTCATGCCGAAAGTAACTAGCTGGAACTCACCGGTGAGCCTGACAACAATGCCGTCGAACCCGCCGTCGCCGAACAGGACGTTCGAACCCGCACCCAGCACGAGAAACGGGACCGAGTTCAGCCGCGCGAAACCACGCGCCCTTATAAGCTCGTCCCTTGTTTCTATTTCGGCAAAATATTTTGCGGGCCCGCCGATGCGAGACGTCGTGTGGTCTTTCAGCGACTCGTTTATTCTAAGGTGGGAAACAAGGCCGGATAGTTCGCCGGTCAGATCTTTTTTAATAGCTCCTCTCCTGTCTTCCAGACGTTGCCGGCCCCGAGGGTAAGGACTATGTCGCCTTTCTTCAAGGCGCTGGCGAGTATATCCAGGTCCGAATAATGCTCCGCGGCGACCCCGTTTTCTTTCATGCTGTTGTAGATAAGCTGGCTGGTGACGCCCGTCATGGGTTTTTCACCGGCCGGATATATCTCGAACAGATAGACCCTGTCGGCGTCACCGAAGCTCGAGCCGAACTCCTTGTAGAGATGAGCTGTCCGCGTGAAGCGGTGCGGCTGGAAAAGAACCACGAGCCTTCTTTCCGGCCAGTTGTTCTTTATGGCGGACAGGGTGGCCTTTATCTCGGTCGGATGGTGCCCGTAATCGTCCATCACCCTTATGCCGTTCTTTTCGCCCTTGAGCTCCATCCTTCTTCCGACGCCGGCGAACTCTTTTATGGCCGAGGCGATCTTTTTAAAATCGATTCCCAGCTCAAACCCGACCGCAACGGCGGCCAGAGTGTTTAGTATGTTGTGAACGCCGGGCGAGC
>CAZSIW010000244.1:0-4263 GCA_964606755.1 uncultured Elusimicrobiales bacterium
TTCCTTATGCGATTGTTATTGGTGTCGGCTATGTAAACGTTCCCGGCTGACTCAACCGCTACTCCATATGGATTATAAAGTTCATAAGACGTCGCCGGTGTTCCATCGCCCGAATAACCTGCTGTTCCGTTCCCGGCTATCGTTGAAATAATGCCTGAAGTATTGATTTTCCTGATACGATTGTTGTAGGTGTCAGCTATATAAACGTTCCCCGCCGAATCAACCGCTACTCCGTATGGATTATTTATCTCAGTAGACGCAGATGTTGCGGAGGTTGCATCGCCCGCATAACCTGCTGTTCCGTTCCCGGCTATCGTTGAAATGATACCCGAAGCATTCACTTTCCGTATACGATAATTATTGACGTCAGCTATATAAACGCTCCCCGCCGAATCAACCGCTACTCCAAAAGGATTATAGAGCCTGGCAGAAGTTGCGCTACCGCTGTCCCCCAAAAAACCCCCTGTTCCGCTCCCGGCTATCGTCGAAATATAATACGTAGTACTGCTTATAGCAACAGCAAAAACTGTTCCGGGCAAAACAAACAACGCGGAACAAATAACAGATCTAGTTAACTTTTTGAAGAACCAGCTATTTCTTTTCACGACGCCTCCCGGTACTGAAACTATTTAGGATGGGTTTTTTAGCAAGGCCACAGATCCCCAGTAATCGAATGTACTATATTTATAGCAAAGAATCCGTCAATTTGAAAGTGTTTTCTGTTCGCTGTGTTCAATATCACTCCCGTGTATTTTTATTTTTAAGCGTTGTTCGCTAAATATTTGACGTTTCAACGGAAAATGCCAGCGTAAACGTCAAGTTATATCCAGACTTCTGTACTGCACGGTCTCGGCGATGTGCGCTGTTTCGATGTTTTCTTTGCCTTCGAGGTCCGCTATCGTGCGGCTTACCTTAAGCACCCTGTCGTAAGCCCTCGCGGAAAGACTGAGTTTTCTAATTGCCTCGGATAACAATATTTTGCAGTTTTTATTTAAAACGCAGTATTTTTTGATCTCTTTCGAGCTCATCTGGCTGTTAGTGCTGATCTTTGTATCTCTTAAACGCTCCGATTGCAGCTGCCTGGCTTTTATTATCCTGTTGCGGATATCGTTTGACGGCTCACTGGTATTGTCTTCGATTATCTCCGAGGTTTTCAGGCTGGGAATGTCCAGGTGAATGTCTATCCTGTCCAATATCGGTCCGGACACTTTTGCGCGGTACTTTCTTATCATGTAAGGTGTGCACAAGCACTCTTTCTCGGGATGCCCGTAGTTGCCGCACGGGCACGGGTTCATTGCGGCGACAAGCATAAAACCAGCTGGAAATACAACAGAATTCTTTGCGCGGGATATGCTCACCATCCTGTCTTCAAGAGGTTGTCTTAACGCTTCTATCACATCCCTGTTGAACTCCACGAACTCGTCCAAAAAAAGGACACCGTTGTGCGCGAGGCTCACCTCTCCGGGCTTGGGGTACGTGCCGCCGCCTATCATGGCTACGGCAGAGCTCGTGTGGTGAGGCGACCGGTAAGGCCTGACCCTCAACAATCCCCTGCCACGCTGAAGCGCGCCGGAAATCGAATATATTTTTGTGGTCTCTATGGATTCGTTATAGCTCAACAGCGGAAGTATCGAAGGTATTCTTCTGGCTATCATAGTCTTGCCGGAGCCCGGAGGTCCTATCATAAGAAGGTTGTGCCCGCCCGCGGCGGCTATCTCAACGGCGCGCCTCGCGAACGCGTGCCCCTTGACCTCGCTGAAATCACAGTCAAAATCACACATCCCGCCCAACGTATCGAATGATGTCCGCGAGGCGGATATCTCGCTCTCGCCGTTTATAAAACCTACCGCCTCTTTCAGAGTCCTGACGGGATAGACGTTGAGGCCCTCCACCACCGATGCCTCATTCGAGTTGCCTTCCGAAACGACAATGCTCTTATGCCCGCTTTGCTTCAAGCTCAATGCCAGTGGAAGCACGCCTTTAACGAACCGCACCGAACCGTCAAGAGCGAGTTCTCCAAGAAAACAGAAACTCTTAAGCTTCTCTGTGTTCACCTTTCCCGTGCATGCGAGTATACCAATGGCTATCGCGAGGTCGAACAGAGAACCCTCTTTTTTCACGTCCGCCGGGGCAAGATTAACCGTGATCTTTCTGGAAGGGAAGTCAAAACCAGAATTTTTAATGGCCGACACGACCCTGTCTCTGGCTTCTTTGACGGAAATATCCGGCAGGCCTACAATCGTAAATATGGGAAGCCCTTTTGAAACATCTACCTCGACGTTCACCGAATACGCGTCTATGCCGTCTATCGCGCCCGAAACAACGCTCGAAAGCATCCAACCCCCAGTCAAATATTTTTGTCTATAAATTCCATCAGTTCATTTTTCTCGGGAAGCCTGTCAAGATACGCCGTGTACAAACCCCTGTTCGTATCGCGCCGCCAGGAAATATAGACCACCTTTTTACCATCCGGAGACACGACAGGAAAATAGGAACCGTAGTATTTGTCTGAAACCAGATTTTTTATCCTGCCTGAAGAAATATCCGCCACATATATGCCCTTGCTCTCAAAAAACTCTCTCTCGGAACTTTCCCTGTTTTCATCCCTCCAGCTGCTCAGGAAAACAATATTTTTGGAATCCGGCGTGAAAGACGGGAACTTGTTAAAGCAACTGTCATTTATGACCGTTTTCGTTTTTCCGGTCGAAAGGTCTGTTACGTACACACCCGGGTTATCGGTCTGATTTATATGCCCGTCACCGTTAGTATCACGCCTGAAGGAAAGGTACATTATGCTTTTCGAGTCCGGCGATATAGACGGGAAAATATTATTGAAACGGTCGGAAGCGATCAAGCTCTCATTGCCTGTCGAAAGGTTCATAATATAAATTCCAGTATTGTCCCTGATATCGATCACACCGTCGCCGTTAGTGTCCCTGCGCCATGATGAATATACTATGAATCCCCCGTTCCTTGAGATCGAAGGAAAAGTATTCTCATGCACGCCGGGAACAACGGTTTTCAGTTCCTTGGTGGCTATGTCGAGGCTGTAGATACCGCTGATCCTGTTTCCCGGCACCCATCCAGAGAACAACAGCTTTTTACCATCGGGATAAAACCAGTACGGCTTCACCTTGTATCTTTCATCGAGCAGTAGGCGCTCCTCACCCGTTCTAAGGTCCATCATATATAAGGCCGGATTAGCGCGGTTGTCTATGGGCAGATTTTTATCGAATTTGGTACGGATGGAAAGGTACACGACGTAGTTGTCATCCGGTGAGAATAGCGGCCGGAGGCTGTAAAATCCGTCAGTGACAAGATTTGTTTCAACGCCGGTCCTGAGATCTACGACATACAACCCGGTGCAATCGAAACTGTTTATTTTTCCGTCATTATTGGAGCATTTTCTTGCGGAGGTATACGCTATTTTTGTGGAATCGTTGGAGAAAGCCGGCCAGTTATTAAAATATTCGTGGGAAGACAACATCCGCCAGTTGGTCATCTCTATTATGCTCTTGACCAGGCTGTCTGAATAATCGTATTCCAGCGCTTTATAGAGATGGCGCTTCGTTTCCTGGTGGTTCGCCAGCTTGAAATAACACCTGCCGAGGTTAAAGTGGGCCGCCGCGGGTTTTATATTTTTCTCAACAAGTGTGTTAAAGTACGCTATCGCAAGTTCCGTGTTGCCCTTGCGCATCAATTCGATGCCTTTTGAAAGAGGCGAGAAGATGTTTATGAACATATCATAGTGTGTAAGCTCTGTCCGGCCCGAACGCCGACTTAATGACCTCGACTATGTTTTCCGGACCGACAGCTATAACATCAAAACGGAATGAACTGTTTTCGAGCCTCTTATGTTTTATATAATGGAGAGCGGTCTTGACTATCCTTCTCTGTTTTGTGCGGCCGACCGCTTCCAGCGGGCCGCCATAATTTTCAGAATTCCTGAGCTTAACTTCGACAAACACTATATCTTTCTTTTCCCTGGCAATGAGATCTATTTCGCCGAACGGAGACCTGTAGTTTTTTTCTATTATCTTATAACCGTCCTTCTTTAGAAAGGTCGCAGCAATTTCTTCTCCTTTTTTTCCCTTGCTCGTGCTCGAAAAGAACATTACTGCTCCACCATATCCTTGACCGGGCTGAATGACCTTCTGTGAAGCGGGCACGGGCCGTATTTTTTCAGGGCCGCGAGATGCTCTTTTGGCCCGTAGCCTTTGTGGCGGCTGAAACCGAACTGCGGATAGGACTCTGAAAAGTCGT
>CAZSIW010000245.1:0-3282 GCA_964606755.1 uncultured Elusimicrobiales bacterium
GCGTATTTGAACGGCGGAGCCACCCAGCTTAATAACGAGGTCTTAAGGAGTATCCATAAGCAATTGGAATTGGTAGGTTCTTCGGATAAATTCAACATACTTCTACTCTATGGCGGGCCGTCCAAGGTTCACTATGTGGACAGGGATATGTCCGGAACTAGGCTCTTCTATATTGTTAAGGATAATAAAATAGGCACGATAGCATCCCGTGAGATCACAGAGTTTAAAGGCGGGGATCTGGCCTCTCCCGATACCGTTGAGGAATTTACAAAATATGTTCTCTCTCGTTATCCCGCGAAACATAACATGTTCATTGTTTATGCGCATGGAGACGGGCCCGTAGAAATAAATCAAATCCCGTCAGATCCGAACTATAAACCTGATGAGGGTTTCTCTCTAGACCTGGAAACCGGAAAAAAAATACCGATCAGCGATTTCAGCCGCGCCCTCAGGAGGGCGTTGGACAGCCGGAATAAAGGATCGAAATTCGACGCCATGGTGCTGTTGTCCTGTATGATGAATTCTCTGGAGGTGAATTATTCGCTCAGTGACGTTACCAGGCGTTTCATCGGCAGCGAAGATGTTATCAGCGTCGTTGAAAGAGACCCTAAGGACGGAATTGATTTTCGCAAATTCCTGGAAAAACTCAAAGAAAATCCGGGTATGAAGATGGATGATCTTGCGAAGTATCTGATAGACAGCAGTATCGAGCCCTATTCAACGCCCGTACATGATCTTGAATACGGAGACAGGCGGATCACCGAGGCTTTAGCCGCTGTAAACAGTGAGAAAATAAATGATTTTATGGCAAAATTCAGGATCTTCTCGGATTTGCTGATGGCTAAATTGAATAACCCCGAAACGCAAAATGAGGCGTTGTATGACTTGAACAGGGCCGGTGATTTGACCAGATTATATTTCAATATCGAAGTGAAAGACTTAGGCGAATTTTTAAATAATATACAGATCTCCGCAACCGATAAAGATATAAAAACATCGGCCCGGGAGCTTTTAGAGATATTAACGAAAGGCACGATCATATATGAACGCGATAATTATGGAGGTCCTGATAAATCCGTCGGCATGTCAATTTATTTCCCGAGTTCAGCTATCGTTCCGGAGGTATTTGCCAGCGATGGTTATCAGGCGGCCTACAGGCATAGTGAACTGGCTGCGACAACGTCGTGGTCCGAGGTTATCGATCTTTTCCGCAGCGGAATGGGAAAATACGGGCTAGAGATCTATGCCATGGATTGGAAAAAAGCTTATGAAGACGGGGATCAGGCAAGACTTAAATATTTGTCCAGCATAATCCCTACGGAAACAGTTACGCATGCGGGGCAGGATGAACTTAGTAAGACACTGCCTTCTTTGATCAGTCTAATAAAGTCTGAAGAACAGGGCCCATGGCAAAAGGAGTTTTTGAAAAATCTGGAATCTGTGCATGGGCATCAGCAGGATCTGACTAAAGATCAGATAAAAATACTCGATTCTGTCCTTAAAGGGAACGGTCAACTGTTAACCATCGACACGCTTAAGGAATATGTTGAGAAATTTGAAAAAATGACATGGGAACAATATTTGGCGCTAGGAACTACCGAAGCAGGCCGAAAACAGCAGGTGCAAATCAGCTATAAAGCCGCTGTTTACTACGCCCCATTCGCCGAGAGATACGAGCTTGCAAAGATATTTACCGAAACCGACCCCGCTGAAAAAGATAAAAAGATCAAAGTGTTTTATGATAAACACCCGCAGTGGCTAGGCAGGCTTGATGAGTTCACCGCCTCGATCAACAGCCTCCAGGCGGCAGTGACAAAAATAGAAAATCAATTCAGCTCGGTCAAACAGTCAAAAAAGATAGCGGCATCTATTGCGAGAGATGTGATCGAAAGTCGTAATATTACTGGTTTCCTTAAGCGGATACAAGTAAGGTTTGTATTATGGAACGTCGCAAGGCTGGCGGTATCGCGCGCCCCGCCTGCCGGTGTGACCGTTCAGACCGTTACTGACCTCGCCAACATCCTCATCCACGCAGCGTGGAATATCCTCAGCTTACCTGAAAATCATTTGATGAAACATGGCGCCGTGGTCAGAAAAACATGGCTTAGCGGCCGTGAAATAGACCTTATCAACGAAAAGTACAAAGTGGAAACGAACGAGCAGGGTATTTCCCCGGGAGGCACTGGGTTTGCTGCTTCCGGGATCACATATTTAAAATATATGGTGATGAGAAAACTGCCCGATATGCGTTACTCTTTCGGCAGAGACCTTGAGGGCGCCGAGATACTCATTGTCGGCCCCGGCAATGCGGCCACGGAAATAGTTGATTTCATCAGGGCATTCCCGAAAATAAAGACTATAAATGTGGTGGATGTGAATAGTTATAACCTCGAAAATATAGAGAGAGAGCTCAACGTTGGCGAGAACGTTGCCTGCACGGTTAACCTGTACCGGGCGAGCATCCTGGAGCTGCCCGAAGAGCTTAAAGATAGCATTGACCTGGTCTACGATGCGAACGTTTTCGATGATTCATATTTTGAGATCAGCCAGCAGAAACAGGTTGTAAGCCAGATAAATAAAGTCTTAAAAACCGGAGGCCTTCATGTCTCGTTGGGGATGTCACCGCATGAAGAGGCATATACTGGCGTGAAGGGTCTCGTAATGATACCGGATATAAAAACATCGGTCGAATCGCAGATAAGGGTCAAGATCAGTAATGAAGAAGGGATAGACAAAATAGAAAATGATTTGAATGAAACGGCATCAATACTTTCTGATATGGAGAGAGATTTAAAATTCAAAGTCTCATCCATTACCCAAAGATCTCCTGAAGAATATAAAGCGCAAAGGCCTTTCTTTATTCCATTTATAAAAGATGTTTTGGGCGGAAAAAATGTATTTGTCCAGCTGGCGCCTTTTTATAAGGGCTTGATGGAACAAATGGCTGTAAATAGAGGAATATCTTTGTACGAATATGAAAAGCTGATAAAGTCTGATAAGGCGGAGAGAGAAAAACTGGCAAATCTGCTTAACAACTCTTTATCTTTTGGAAAAGGCGAGGCGGTTACAACATTCTTCAGGGATCAGCAGGACTGGAAACCCAGGTTAGATGCTTATCTGAAAGAATTGTTAAAAACTAAACTGGCCTCGAACGACCTTACGATAAGGTCGAGGCACGTGGCTGCCTCTTTTGGCACAGAACCTTACTCTTTCGCGATCATGTTAAGCGAGAACCTTGAAAACCTGCACAAGGAAAACGGTGTCAAAGAACCTTTTGAAAGC
>CAZSIW010000245.1:3292-4258 GCA_964606755.1 uncultured Elusimicrobiales bacterium
AAAATGGGATATCCGCTTGGATTCATACGACTTGAATATGCCAAATTTGATCCAGATGAAAGAAGGGATATTCACGAAAACACAGCTTGACAGCCTCGATGCCGCTTACAAAGATAAGTATTTCTCGCAGCTTGAAGCCGGTTTCCAGATAAAAGATTATATCAGGGAATGGGTCAACCCCGAGTATATTGATTTGGCGTACAACGGCACCCAGGGAAAAGACAATCTGCTCGGTATGCTTACCGGGGAATCATACGACTTCACTTTTTCAATGAACACCCTTATGTACCTGGAAGACAACTGGCTGCAAATACTGGACCTGCTGGAGAAAAAACAAAGCGGCGGAAAACCCCATTACATGGTTTATTGTAAAGGGGATTTAAGCGTCAAAACACTTCCTATATTATCTTTAAGGTATAACTCAGACGGGGTTTACGATGAAAAATCATCCTTGAATGCCGATACGGAGCAGGAATTTATAGAAATTATCAATAAAGCAATAAGAGACATAAAGAGTGATAGCTTCAGAATGTTTATGCAAACACCATGGTTCGTTCCCCAGGCCGTGGCTGCTCTGGGCCTATTGCGTTCAAAAGATGGGATAGATGTGATTAATGATGCGCTGGTGGAATTTCCTGACATTAAAGATACCGCGGATTGGGCGTTGAAGAAGATTGGAGGAAAGGATGTAGATAATCCATATAAGTACCGGCAAACGAACCTGCCGCAGCTTAGCCCGATGAGGGATACTCTCACGTACGCATATAAGGCAATGTATTACATGTCGCTGCTTATGGCAGAAATCATAAGGCGCGTGCAAAGCCTTGCAAAAGCCCAGACAGGCAACATATCGCAGGATATGCCGGTTCCGCTTAGTGCGGACGAGGCCATTGCAAAAAGCGATACGGGCGCGTTCGATGCGGTCAAGCTCTTTATGTTCGATTATGACAACACTCTTGGAAAAAC
>CAZSIW010000246.1:0-4238 GCA_964606755.1 uncultured Elusimicrobiales bacterium
CGCCAGAAGCACTGCTTATCATGACATACACAAAAACGATAGATATTTTCTGATATCTGGGGGACGGCATATATTTTTGATGTTGTCTTCCGCAAGCTGCGCGAACTCGTCGGGTGTTTCAAATCCGGATGCCGTAACACAGTTTGCGCAAATTCCCGGCTGAGAAATAGGAAAAGTTTTTGTCGGGCTTGAGATCGGAGACATTATTATTGACGCAGATACTCCTAGATACCAAAGTATGATAAATATTTTTATAATATCCTTCATGGTGATACCTCATAATAATTATATTGTCAAATTTGGTCGGTTATTGGTATTGTTTCCTTCCCTATTCCGCTGGCTTTCCTTCCAAAAATCGGTGTCAGGGTTGAGTATCTTTTTTGCTATTTTGGTAACGCATAAAATCGGGCAGCGCGCCCACATAGAAAATATTTTGGAAAGTGCTTGACAAAATATTTTCAATGTGCTATATTGTATACCAACACGATAGACATATATACGGTGACAGTGCTTAAATTAAGTTAAGAACAGAAAATTAAATAATGTAGTTGACTTTTTAGTAAGTTATAATTTAATAACAATCAATGCTAAGAGACTCTTGGCATATTTTAAAATGCAATAGTCTATTTAATAGATAGACTATATGTGAGAGTAAAATATGAATAAATTAGACAGCTTTCATACAAGATCGATAAAGATAACCGATCCAGGTGGGTTGCATATGAGGCCTGCGGCCGAGATCGTTGCAATATGTAAGAAAGGGAAATCCAATGTGCAAATTTCCTGCGGAGGGTGTCCCGAAGCGGATGGGTGTTCAATATTAAGCCTCCTTACCCTGGCGGCACAATATGGCCAGAGCATTACAGTTAAAGCTCAAGGTGACGACGCAAAAGATGTAATCGAAAAAATATCGAATATTTTTACGGATGGAGCTGGAATCTAAACGGGAGGAATGTATGAACAAGATGATGCGAATGCGTAGATAATAATTAAAAGGAATTGCGCTATGCCATCAAAAATAGATAAAATAGACGTCTCGCCTCGAGTCCCGGGGCGAAGGAGACTAAAATGAGTAAGATCGATTCAAAGCTGAAGTTAGAAAGTTTAACATTGCACGGTGGTCAGGAAGCAGACCCGACAACAGGGTCAAGAGCCGTGCCTATTTATCAGACAACTTCGTACCAGTTCAAAGATACTGACCACGCCGCGCGGCTGTTCGGGCTGACGGAGTTCGGCAACATCTATACAAGGTTAATGAACCCGACCACCGATGTTTTAGAAAAGAGGGTCGCCCTCTTAGATGGCGGAGTAGCGGCATTGGCAACCGCGAGCGGCTCGGCGGCGATAGCATTGTCCATACTTAACATTGCGCAAACCGGCGACGAGATAGTGTCTGCGGACAACCTGTATGGCGGAACATATACATTGTTCCAAAATACATTTAAGAAATTTGGCATAAAAGTGAAGTTCGTAAAATCCAGCGACCTCGCCGGTTTTGAAAAGGCCATAACTCCGAAAACTAAGGCGATATACGCTGAATCGATCGGGAACCCGAAACTGGATATAGCAGATCTTGAAGGGTTGTCGAAGATCGCTCACAAAAATGGACTGCCGCTGATTCTTGACAACACTTCCTCGCCTTACACTCTTAGGCCGATAGACCATGGTGTGGACATAGTGGTTTACTCAGCCACGAAGTTTCTGGGCGGGCACGGCACATCGTTGGGCGGTGTGATAGTAGATTCCGGAAAGTTTGACTGGACTAACGGAAAGTTCCCGTTAATAACTGATCCGGATCCCAGCTATCACGGGCTGAAGTTCGTGGAAGCGCTGAAGCCGATAGGCAACATCGCCTATATTATTAAAGCAAGGGTAAACCTTTTAAGAGATTTGGGCCCCGCCCTGTCTCCGTTCAACGCGTTTCTTTTGCTTCAAGGTATAGAAACACTGCATTTAAGGTATCCTAGGCATTCTGAAAACGCTCTTGCCGTGGCAAGGTATCTGGAAAAACACTCAAAAGTCAGCTGGGTGAACTATCCGGGTCTGGATTCAAGCCCTGAGAAAAAGAAAGCGGAAAAATACCTGAAACACGGCGCCGGAGCGATAATAGGTTTCGGCATAAAAGGAGGAATTTCGGCGGGTAAGAAATTCATCGAATCCCTGGAGCTCATTTCTCATCTCGCAAATATTGGCGATGCGAAATCTCTGGCTATTCACCCTGCCTCGACCACTCACTCCCAGCTGTCTCCTGAGGAGCAGGTCTCGACGGGCGTCACGCCAGATTTCATCCGCCTCTCGATCGGGATAGAGCACATTGACGATATTATTACAGATATTGAGCAGGCGTTAAATAAAGCGTAGAGTGTCCGGCGTTTAGCGTATTGGACGACAGGGACTTGTCCTTGTTTTTCTATACGCTCCACGCTGAACGCTAAGGAGAATAAATCATGTCAAAAATTTACGACGATATTACAAAAACAATAGGCAACACGCCGCTAGTGAAGATAAACAAGCTTGGGAAAGAGAGTGGTGCCAATATTCTGGTTAAATTGGAATCATTCAACCCGCTTTCAAGCGTAAAAGACAGACTGGGTGTGGCGTTGATCGAAGATGCTGAAAAGAGAGGCGTGCTGAAAAAAGATTCAGTAATCATAGAACCAACAAGCGGGAACACGGGTATCGCGCTTGCATTTGTTGCCGCGGCGAAAGGATATAAACTTATTCTAACGATGCCCGAAACAATGAGCATTGAAAGAAGACAGCTGCTAAAGATATTTGGAGCGGATCTTGTGCTGACGGAAGGCTCGAAGGGTATGCCCGGAGCTGTGGCAAAAGCGGAGGAGCTGGCAAAAAACACCCCGAACAGTTTTATACCACAGCAGTTTAACAATCCCGCTAATCCTGAGATACACAGAAAAACAACAGCGGAAGAAATATGGAACGATACGGACGGGAAGGTCGATATATTTATCGGCGGCGTAGGAACGGGCGGGACTGTGACAGGTGTCGGTGAGGTGCTAAAGAAAAGAAAACAGGAAGTAAAGATAATTGCGGTAGAACCGAAAGATTCGCCGGTGTTGTCCGGTGGAAAGCCCGGCCCGCATAAAATTCAGGGTATCGGTGCTGGTTTCGTGCCCGGAGTCTTCAATTCAAAGATCGTGGACGAGATAATTCCGGTTGCTAATGAAGACGCGGGCGCAACATCCAGAAAGCTTGCGAAAGAAGAAGGGATCCTGGTCGGCATATCGAGCGGAGCTGCCTTGTGGGCCGCGCTGCAGGTTGCGAACAGACCTGAGAACAAGGGAAAGACCATTGTTGTCCTTCTTCCCGATACGGGTGAAAGGTATCTTTCAACGTGGCTTTTTCAGGAACAGGCCTGACCAATTGCAGTGAGGGGAACATAGTGGGAATATTGCGAATGTGTTGTGTTCATCGATTTTCTTGTTTAGAGCGTATAGGAGTTTGACCGGAGATGACCGCAAGTATGCGGCAAATTAACAAGGAGAAGACAATGAGCACAAATATAAATAAAAACCCCGCCGATGAGGCGCCGTTAAAAAAGGTCGTAGAATCACTGAAAGGCCTGCGGTTCGGCTCGATTACCATTACTGTACATAATTCAAAAATAGTGCAGATTGACCGGATCGAAAAGACCCGGCTCGACCGTGAAACCGTAGACAGCGGGGAAGGAATTTAAGCAACAGCATAGCATAAAATAGACAGAAAGATCATCTGACCAGTCAACTGGAAGATGCGACAAGGGTAAATAAGCTCTTGTATTGCATTTCAGGTTGGCTGGTCTTTTTTTGTCATAAGAGGAGGTGATATGGAATTGTAAAACTGTCGAAAAACGGGCGGATAACCGCAGTTATGAATACAAGTACTAAATCCAGACAACTGGGAAAATATAAATTAACAGGAGATACTAACATGAGAAGTATTATTGTAAAAATAACCGCGCTTATCGCGCTATTGGCAGTACCTGCTGCGATCTCAGCAGCCGATGATGCAGCACCCGTCACAGTGAAGTTGTACGGTTACACGAAACTGGATGTTATCTACGCTACTCAGCGTTTATACGTCGGAGATCTGAATTTCTACCTGCTTCCCACAGTCGCAGGACAGACACAGAACTCTCTTAATATCACAGCAAGGGAAACAAGGTTTGGTTTGGATCTTCAGGGCCCTTCAAGCGGCGACTGGAAAACAACAGGCAAGATCGAGCTGGATTTTTATAC
>CAZSIW010000247.1:0-4227 GCA_964606755.1 uncultured Elusimicrobiales bacterium
ACGACTTGACGTCGTTGGCAAAGCCAGGGTCGCTGGCGTATATCTTTATACGGAAGCCCGTCTTTAGCGCCTTCATCTTCTCGTTAAGCCGCATTATGGGCCCAGGGCACTGGAGACCGCGGGCGTTAACTTCTATGATTTCCCCTGTAGCGGCCAGGCGCGAGTCGCTGCCGTCATGGTCAGGCGGACACGGACGAGTTGACAGGATGTCGTCTCCTTTTTCTATGCAGTATTTGCCGTAGATGTCTTCGTTGCTCTGTTTATCGAACACCAGCTGAGAGGTCTTGTAGCCGCCTGTCACGTCATAGACCTCCTCGTATCCGTTTTGCATAAGTATACGCGCTGCTATATAGGCACGCAGGCCGGCCGCACAGTAAACATATATTTTTTTGTTTTTGGGGACTTCATTCAGCCGCTTCCTTAGAGAATGCAGCGGTATCAGGAACGATCCTGGTACGACCCCAAGATTTGTTTCTTCCGGCTCGCGAACGTCCAATATAAAAGCCTTGTCTCCTGCTTCTTTGACATCTTTCCATGACACCATTCTAACCTTGCCGGTCAACACGTTCTCCGCCACCAGCCCCGCAATGTTGACAGGTGATTTTGCCGAAGAATAGGGCGGGGCGTAGGCCTGGTCCATGTTCTTTAGATCGTAAATAGTCAGCCCCTTCTGGCACGCGAGCGAGAGTACCTCGCAAGCCTTGTCTACACCGGCGTACCCTACTATCTGGGCGCCAAGCACCCTGCCGTCTTTTTTTCCATAATTAAGTTTGATCGTAAGCGGTTTAGCCCCGGGATAGTAACCGGCATTAGATGAGCTGTGGGTAACAGTTGAGTAGTAATCGGCGTTTTTTAGCTTCAATATTCTTTCAGAAAAACCGGTCACCGCGACCGAAATATCAAACACCTTGGCGATGGCGGTCCCAACTGTACCCTCAAATCTTACTTTATTCCCATTTATGATATTATCCGCCGCTATGCGCCCCTGCCTGTTAGCCGGGCCGGCAAGAGGAACCAGCCGCGGCTCGTTGAACACAGGGTCCGGGAACTCTATGACGTCCCCTACGGCATATATGTCCTCATCGGAACTTTGCAGGTACTCGTTGACAGTCACGCCGCCTGTTTTACCGGTCTTAAGACCGGCTTTGACCGCAAGAGCCGATTCGGGCTTGACGCCAACGGACATTATAACGAAATCAGCCGGCAGCTCAGCGCCGCTTTTAAGAACAGCTGTCACGGAGCCATCTTTTTCACGGAACTCTACCACCTGTTCGGAAAGATAGAACTCCACATTCTTCGTTTTGAGGTGCTGGTGGACCATAGCAGCCATCTCTATGTCCAGGGGCGCTATCACCTGCGGGGCCATCTCCACAACTGTCACGAAGATGCCGAGGTTGTGCAGGTTCTCGGCCATCTCAAGGCCGATATAACCTGCGCCGACCACGATAACTCTTTTGGGTTTGGAAGCCGATATGAAGCGCTTTATGGTTTCAGAATCGGCAACGTTCCTTAACGTAAAAACCCTTTTATTTTCAATGCCTTTTACAGGAGGCTTCAGGGGTTCTGCGCCCGGTGAGAGGATCAGCTTATCGTATTTTTCCCTGTATTCAGTACCATTAGAAAGGTCCTTAACAGCCACTTCCTTCTTTGCCCGGTCTATTGAGGTGACCTCCTGGCGCACATGAACACTCACGTTGAACCGTGCGTTGAAGGATCCAGGGGTCTGAATGAGGATATCCTCCTGCTCAGTTATCACCCCGCCTATGTAGTAAGGCAGGCCGCAGTTGGCATAGGATATATGCTCGGTTTTCTCAAATATGACAATTTCGGCCTTCTCATCTAGCCTGCGAAGCCGCGCAGCAGCGCTTGCGCCGCCGGCAACACCGCCAATAATAACTACTTTCATGTATACTCCTGTTGATTCTTAACTATTTTTTACGACCGCTAAGCCCCAAATCGACTATTTGTTGCCCATAGGATCTTTTGCATCAGATTCAAAATATTCGTCTAGGCACTCTTTCGCGCAGTCAGGGCATAGGCTGTGCGTAAACGAAACATCGGAATACATCGAAAGGTATTCCTCAAGCTGATTCCAATAGCCCTTATCATCGCGCACTTTTTTGCATTTAGAACATATGGGAAGTATCTGCTTGAGCATCTTGATCTCTTCCACAGATTTTTCAAGCTGGTCGAGCACGATCCTGAGCATTACACCTACTATAAAAAGGCAAATCGAAAAGCTGACAGACAAGTCCATCAACCTTTGCAGCCTACTCGTATAAGGATTGGCAAATATATCCGGCAACAAGATCTCAGCCATTAAAAGAGCAGCAATTACGACACCTATCAAAACATAGAACATCCGCCGGTAGAGACCTTTCAGATAAATAGTTATCGCGACTGTAAAAACAAAAAAGTAGTAGACCGCGCTTCCAGACATCCCGTACCCTACGACCCACGAGGCAGAAATCAATATAAGAAAGAGCAAACTAACAGGCATTATCAGTTTTTTATATTTCCCGGTCTTAATAGAATAGATATAAAACGACAGCCCGACTACCGCACCAAGCAGTGTAATCAAAACATCGATCAACGGCATAGAAAACACTAGATTGTTTATTGTCGAGAACAAACCGGTTAGGAATATCGAGAACAAGACCGAATTAAAGACCCTGTTTTCAAGAGTTGTATGTTTTGGATTTCCCCAGGGGTTGAAAAAAATAGATTTCAAATTTTTCATTTCAGCAGCCTAAAGCACTTCGTATTAATGCTAACATAAATAAATATCAATATCAAGAGAATAGAACGCACAAGACAGATATGTTATTGATTTGAATAATAGCGTCCGGAACGAGACCCGATAAATGGAGAATACTGTATATATTACTTCGCTTTCTCCAATTCTTCCATTGCGGCATGAACATCTTTAAGGTGTTCCCGGCTTTCGAACTTTGACATCAGGCTGTATACACAGGGGACTACAAACAAGGTGAGCATTGTTGAAAGGATAACCCCGCCAATGACAACTACTGACATAGGCACGCGGGTCTCGGCGCCGGGGCCCAAGGCAAGGGCGGGTGGAATGGCAGCCGCTACAGTTGCCACTGAAGTCATCAATATGGGCCTCAATCTCAACGGGCAGGCTGCTTTTAAAGCATCGGTCACATCCAGCCCCTCTTCTCTTTTCTGGTTGGTGAAATCCACAAGAAGGATGGAGTTTTTCTTAACGATGCCCATAAGAAGTATTATACCTATGGCGCTGTATATGTTAAGTGTCTGGTGGGTAAGGAAAAGCGCAATCCCTGCTCCAGAAACGCTGAAAGGCAGAGCTATGAGAACAGTAAACGGATGTATAAAGCTGTTGAATTGGGTTCCAAGCACCATGTATGCCACAAAGATACCTAGGATAAGCGCGATGAAAAGGCTGCCAAAGGAATCCTTATAGGTCTGGGCGCTGCCCGAGAACACTATCCTGTAACCATCTGGCAGCATCTTCTTACCGATCTGTTCGACCGCCTGAATAGCCTCGCCCTGTGATTTGCCGGGAGCAGCATTTGCGAACATCCTGATGGCACGCTCGCGGTTTTCGCGGGTAACGGATAGGATTGACGGTCTCTGTATCATATCAACGACATCAGGAAGTTTTATCACTTCTCCTCTGTCGTTTCTCACCCATATTTTGCTCAGGTCTTCGACACGGCTCATATTATCGGTGACCATCTGTACCCTTATGTCGTAACGCCTTGAGTTATGAGTATACTTGCCGACCCTGATTCCTCCAACGAGGCCGTTGATAGTGTTGCCGATGGTAGTAATACTCACGCCGCGCGCGGCTGCGTTTTGTCTGTTGGGCACTATCCTGACTTCTGGCATACCAACATTATAGTCAGAATCTATATCTGTCATAAGACCGCTTTTTTCCATCTCTTTCCACATCTGCCCGCTAAGCTCCGCCAGTTTATCCCAGTCCATACCCGTTATTGTGAACTCTATCGGGAAACCGCGCTTGGCGGTGAATCCCATCAGTGACGGGTCCTGAAGAACTACCTTTGTGACGCCGGGAATTGTTTTCAATTCTTTTCTCAGTATCGGCATCAACTGCTGCTGCGTAAGCCTGTGGCCCGCTGTTTTATCTACAGGGCGGTCTTTGAATTGTTTAAGGTTTATCATCATCATTCCAGTATTGACCTGGCTGCCGCCGGTGTTGAGCTCCGTGGCCACCTTGTA
>CAZSIW010000248.1:0-4195 GCA_964606755.1 uncultured Elusimicrobiales bacterium
GGCCTTGTCCGCTTCCTGCTGCCAGCCGCGCAGGCCTTCCTTGAAGGCTTTGACCATATCCGGCTCAGGTGTACTGGCCGGGATATCACCTATTATATGTATAACCTCATCCTTGCCCTTATGGAACCTGAACCCCGTTGCTTTGGCTTTGCCGTCCCCTTTCTCTATCCCCTGCCTGCCCGCCGAAGAGGCGGGTTCTCTATTCTCTGCCGTTTGCAGCGCCTTGTTGACCAAACTCTCAAGCTGCCTTACCGAAAGGTCTTCCTTTGCGCACCGTTCGGCCATGGCTATTTGGACTTCAGGGGTGGGCAGGCGCATTAACTGTAAGATCTGGCCCATACCAATTATTAAACGTTTAATAATTTCTTGAACCCCATCCGGAAGATCGGCTATAGCCGCATACTGGCTTATATATCCCTGGGTCTTTCCCAGCCTCCTGGCCAGCTCTTCCTGCGAAATACCCGCTTCTATAGCCTCCCTGTATGAACGCCCGCGGTCTATAGGGGTCGTATCCACACGGTCATCGTTTTCTTTTATCATGTACAGGATTACCGAAAGCTTAGGGCGGTTATCCATCACAAGGCTCCTGATCTGTTTCCACCCGTTCTTTCTAGCGGCCAAAACCCGCCTCTTGCCCCATACCAGCTCGTGCCTGCCGTTGGCGGCGGTCAGCGTTGCTATGTTCTGAAACTGCCCGTTCTCTGCCATGTCACTTGCCAGCTCCTCCACCTTTTCAGGGTCGTGCTCTCTCATCCTGTCCGGTATGTCGATCAGGTCCAGATCGATCATGCGAATTTCGTCAGCCATAAGAGCCTCCTTTGAAATTAGGTTACAAACTCCCCTTTTCCGCACAAACAAAAAAAGCGATCTCTGCGTGAGCCCATCGGCTCATAAACCCGAAGACCGGGACAAGAATGCTCTTTATCCCCGTCTTCAGATCGAGTCCGGTTCAACCGGACTGATGCAGAAAATCGCTTTCCAAAATCCTGAAATAAGATTAATCCATGACAAGAAATTTGTCAAGGTTTTTTGGCCTGTGTCTAACCCCGCACAGTACAGGTGTTGAGTTAATCTTCTGTGTTTTGTTTTTGAAGCTCGGTGTGCCATACAAGTGAAAGGAAGATGAGGATGGGTATGGAAATTATCGCCCCGGCCAGAGCGGACGGGTAGGCGCTCATGAGCGCCTGCCTGACACGGCTGAGGACGAACAGGCTTGCTATCGCCACGGGAAGGACCGACAGGTTTATGCGGAATACATATATATACCCCAAAAGCATGGCTGCCCCGAAAACCAGCCCGGAAACCAGCCACAAACCAAGCGTGTCCTGAAACCCGCCCGGGACGAACACGAATCCCATTATTACGGTGAGTACCGAAAACAAAACTTTTCTTCTTGACCACTGCCCCGTAAAATTGTGCACCGCAGCCAGGAACAGCATCATAATTGCGGCGGACTTGATGAACCCCACAAGCTGTGACAGCGCGTCCCCGGCAAGGGGAAGCGAGGCGGAGAGGTTTGAAAAATCAGGCCACATAGGCATTGAAAAACCAGAGAGCCTGCTTACGACGGCCAGGGCGCCCGCAACCAAAATACCCCAGCCGAAACCGTAGAGAAGCGCACCGGATACCGATATTTTATATTGATTCTTTCTCCACCGCCCCGTCAGGCCGGCGATAGAAGCGACCATGAAAGACGTAAATATAGCCTGCACTAGGAACTGCCCGGTCATTGAAAGAACCTGGTTCATGAACGGCTGGCCGGTGCTGAACCGTGCGAGCTGCGACTGCCAGCCGTTTATGAAACCGGCGGCGGCCAGCGAAAAGATGAGTATAAAAAATTTAAAGAACAGGGTTTTCGAGAACCTCTTCCTGCTCCACGCTATTATCGCGCCGGCTATGCCAGCCAGGTAAAGAACAAAAGACAGCAACGAACTGATGCCCTGGAACGTCCCCAACACATTGAGCCTGTCTCTCTCGGCGCGCTCCCATTTTTCAGGGATAAAAATGTAGCGTGACATATCCGTTACCTCGCCGCCGGAAAGCTCAACGGATATTCTGGGCTGGCCTTCCCTGAGGGATCTTACGGACGGGTCGACGAACTCAAAAGACCAGTCTCTCCTGCTGGGGCGCTGGTAATCGGTGGCGGATATCTCCTGCAGCTTTTCGGGGTCGAGGCCGTATTTTTTCCTCAACGCCTCGAACACTCTTTTTCTTGCCTCATCCTTTTCAAGCGCGGCTCCGGGCCTTGCCTCAGGCAGCTGGTGAGAAATGTTAAATATCTTTCCCCGGTCAAAAACCTCAACTTCATATTCCTCGGCCCGCTCGGCAATATCGCCTTTGAACTTCACGAACCTCACTACCCATGTGGGCGGCTGAAGATAACCGATGCCAAGCAGTGAACCGTAAACGGTCCTGCCAACGCTTTTCCATACAAAGCGGTCGCTTTTTCCGGGATCAGCCGACACAAGGGCCACCGCCTGCCACGGTTTTGGAAGAACGACTCCATCATCGGCCAGCGCGCGCACAGCTATGCTGACCGCCGAGCTTCTCGTTACCTCGAGTTTCGGCGCGTCGCTGACGAACCTGCCGAACGCGGCCCACATGCCAAGGCCGATGACAACCAGACAAACCAAAACACGCACAGAGGGAAGCGTGGCCGGCTGTGAAACAGGAACCTGCTCAGCGGTTTTGCGCGCAGTTATTTCCGGCGGAGCCCAGGAGCGGTTATAAAAGACGTCATCGGGCTTTTCTTTTCGCCCGAAACACAGCCTCATGAAAATCACCGCCCACAGAGGCGTAAGGGCAAGCACGATAACCGCGGCGCGGTCTACCCATATACCCGGCACCGAGGCCACAAAAAGAGGGATGGACATCCACGCGGCGTCAAAAGTGAAATGCAGTATGATCGCCGGTAAAAGCCCGAAATATATGTATATGAGGCCGAAACCCACAGCCGGGATCAGCAGCTCGACAGGCCTGGCGAACGCCGGCTCGTTGGCGTAGTTGGCGTGAGCGGACCCGAAGATCACCGCCTCAACAATGAGCGCGCCGATTATAAAATAATTCCTCTTGCCCAAACTCTGGCCGATCAGCGCGGCCCCTGCTATGGGAACCGCCCTGAATAAACTTTCTTCCCAGACACCCGCGTGCATAGCCTGGGCTATGGAATTAAACCACGGAACGTACGTGGCAAGGATGTTCGGGTCGAACAATGTGTCGGAAGGCGACCACCACCCGAAAGTTTTGGTCATGGTCAGATAGAGGACAACCTGGTAGGCGGTGAATATGCTGACCAGAAGATAACCCGAAACGGTCCTGCCCGCGACGGACGAGGTGTTGCCGGAGCCGGGAGACCACAGGCGCCAGAACTGCAGGTGTTCGGGAAAGGCTTTTCTTGTGAGGCTCTCGGCGGCCATCAGCGACAACGAAATAAGGGCCGCGTCTTTTACAAACGATGTCAGCATTGAGCTTACGGTCTGGAATATGTATCCGCTGGAAGACAACGCCGTGTCATACGACATCCAGGACAAGGGCCACTCATTAATTCCGGCGACCAGCTGAAGAAATGAAATGCCAGTGCCTATAAACACCGCATTGCGCCACAATACCCAGTGTTTTCTAAGGAGCAGGAACAACCCTATAACACAGCCGCCGAGTATATAAAGCAGCGTAAACGAGATGGAGGCGCCGGTCGCGATAACGTTGTTCGTCGAGCGCATGTGCTCGAAGCGCCGCTGGAACGCTTCCGGTATCTGCACGAAATGCTCAAGCTCCGTAAATTTGTCCCCCGAAACCACCAGACGCAGGCGGTACCTCGCCTCGCCCAGTTTTTCGGGGAGCTCGTAAATGAATGTGTGGTCTATTCTCCCGCCGGTTCTTTTCTGCCGCGACTGCTCTACCAGCTTGAACGCTTTAAAATCTATGCCCCAGTCGTTTGCTGCGGCCCGTTCCGCGATAAGCCTCGCCTCGTCGTCGGCGATGTTGTTGCCCGGTTCCTGCTCGGGTATTTTTATATGGAAACCGTAGGGCTTGCCCTCGGGGGTGAACGCCAGAACGGTTTCGCGCGTGGTTTGCTCTTTAAAGTGCCTGACCACCCAGGTGTAGGGAGAATAGATGTTCCCCGCGATCAGCCGCGCGAACGCTTCCTTCCCGCCGCCCTCGAGCTCGACATAGTCCTGCACATCGGAATCTTCGT
>CAZSIW010000249.1:0-4183 GCA_964606755.1 uncultured Elusimicrobiales bacterium
GTCGTCGTTTCCGGGCACGGGATAATCGACAAGATCGGGATCGCAGTTGGTATCGACCACCGCGACCACCGGAATGCCGAGCTTTCTGGCCTCGGAAACCGCTGTCGCTTCTTCGGCGGGGTCTATCACGAAAAGCAGCCCGGGCAGTTCCTTCATGGCCTTGATGCCCTCGAGGTTCCTGTCCATCTTCATTCTTTCTTTGTCGAGCCTTGAGGATTCTTTCTTTGAAAGGACCTTGAATATGCCGTCGGACTTCATTTTTTCGAGTTCGTGGAGCCTGTTTATGGAGCGTTTGAGTGTTTCGAAGTTGGTAAGAGCTCCGCCCAGCCAGCGCTCGCACACGAAGTACGCGCCGCACCTGAGGGCCTCTTCCTTTATCGGGGCGATGGCCTGTTTCTTGGTGCCGACGAAAAGGATGGTTTTGCCTTCCGCTACGGAATCGCGGACGAACTTGTAAGCTTTTTTGAGTTCTTTGACGGTTTTCTGAAGGTCTACGATGTGGATCTTGTTGCGGGCGCCGAAAATATACTTCTGCATCTTCGGGTTCCATCTGCGCGTCTGGTGTCCGAAGTGTACTCCTGCCTCAAGCAGGGCTTTCATGGAAATGTTTGACATGTACTTCCTCCTAGTTTTTTTTCCGCCATACGTCCGGCGGACCTCCACTCCGATCAACTTCTCCCCAGCCCCTTCAAAGACAGCTGTCCGGTTCTGAACTATGAACCCTGAACTCTGAACCGTCGTTTAGGGGACCCTGGCGAAAATCCCGTGAGTGTGTGGATTTGCCCTATTGGCTAGAGCAGGTTAATATATATCATATTTAATTAGATATTTCAAGAGGAGGGTAGGATTTATTTTGTCATTCCCGAATGCCTTAATCGGGAATCCAGTGGCGTTGTCGTTCATAAATGAACCTCCGCCCAGCAAGCTGGGCGGTATCAAATGTCAGAAATTGAAGAGCTTCAATTGTTTGGTTTGCTCTTTGGATTTGCCCTGGTTGGCAACATAGGCACGAATCACTTCATTGTTTCCGCCTTCACCTACTGTTGCCACAAAATATCCTTCGCTCCAGAGTTCTCCGCCCCAAAGTTGTTCTCTTAAGTCGGGATGTTTCCTGAACAACTCTCGCGCAGTGATGCTTTTGATTATTTGTATCAACTCTGACGGCGAATACTTTGGCGCTGCACTGATCAGATAGTGGACGTGATTCGTGTCTATCCCTATCTGTTCAAGCTCTATTTCATAACGCTCTTCAATTTCTTTACTTATTTCAACGAGGGTATGCTCACGGTCAACTTTCCCGAATATTGCCTTTCGGTATTTGACTGGTGTCACAAAATGATAGTGAATTTGGTATGCGCTGTTTTGCGCTTTCTTGACCGCTCTCATACCCTCTTATTATACTCAAGCGGTAACCGCCCAGCAAGCTGGGCGGAATTATCAAGTTAAAAATATTCAACTTCGCGGGGCGATGCCTGCCCCTGCGCCCCAGCGTGCCTTTTCTTTGCTCGCACAAATAAAAGTCACCAAAAGAAATGCGCCCTAGTCGCCATTCGTTCGGAGTTTTTCGGCGCCTGCGGAACTCGTCGCTACCGCTCCTCAGACAGTCCTCGGCGACTACCCCGATAACCGCTTAATACACTACTGCTCGCTCATTGACGGCTCAAAGGGTGAGTATAAGACACAAGACCAAGCATTCCCAACTTGTCCCATTCATCCATCAACACTATGTTTTATTACCTTACTAAACATGTATACAAGATTAGGGCTTTTGAACTACTGACTTGTCAATTATTTGCAACAAGTTATCAATAAATGCACACACTTTTAGAGCGTCTTCCCTTGTATATTGATCTGTAATTGTATGGTGTGTGATATTTCTATATGCGCTCATCATTCCCCTACAAATATCCGCTATCCCAGACTGTTCATCTTTGTCTTTAGAAACAACTAATATTGATTTACTAGCATCGGTTTTTATTGCGGTGTTAACCAAGTTTGTTCCGATAAGGGTTCTACCAGATTTCGATTTGGTTCTTATCCTATTTTCTAGCACCAAAGTCGCCTGATTGATTACTCTATCAAAGTTGCCAGGTGCCGTTAATATATCCGAGCATCTCTCTTTCAACTCTTTATCTTTAATTGAATTATAAACTGATCCTATTTCAACCACCGATTCACTTAAATTGTATCCATATTCTAAAGAAGATAAAAATTGCACTAGCTTTTCTTTCAATCTATATGATTGAATCTCAGTTCCACTCATAATAATACCAGGTCTAGGGGTATAGGAAAACATAGAGAAATCTTTTTTCATTATTCCAGATAAAGCAGTTACAACATCATTATAATCTTGAACTGTAGTTAAAGAAATAAACTCTAAACTATTAACAAGTTCCCTTAAACCTTTCAACTGACCATATAATTTTCTAATTTCATCATTTCCCATAGACCCTCCTATATAAACGGTGTCTGGCTTGCTTAATTTGCCTTATCGTCTTTATTACCGTCCCGCTCCTTGAAAACTTCTTTGGCGGCGGCCAAGCCGTTTAGGGCTGCGGGGAAGCCGGCGTAGACGGCCATTTGCATTATTACTTCGACGATCTCCTGGCGCGTGCAGCCGACGTTCAGGGCGCCGTTGATGTGAACCTTTAACTGGGGAGCGGCGTTGCCGAGAGCGGTCAGTGCGGAAACAACGGCGATCTCGCGGCATTTGAGATCGAGCCCGGGACGCGAATAGATATCACCGAACGGGAACTCTATCAGCAGTTTGGCGAAATCCGGCGCGATGTCTTTGAGGCTTTCGATAACATTTTCGCCGGCTTTGCCGTCTACTTCTTTTAGTTTCTCCCAGCCTCGCTTATAACGGTCTTGATCACTCATTTATTCCCCCTAAATATATAAATTGGTTCCTGGCTTGACTAATGAGGCTGTTACCGAACTCTTTTTCTGTCATCTTCGGGCTTGACCCGGAGATCCAAAAATATTCCATCGTCGAAGCTGGATTCCCCGGTCAAGCCGGGGAATGACAAAAATGGACAAAAAACCGGATTCAGCAACAGCCTCCTAATAAGAACTTATTCCAACTTTCACCGGAGCAACTATTTGTATACCACGGGTTTATCAGTTTCCAACGACCGAGGGTTCGACACCTCGCCGGAAGCGGCGCCGGGGACGGGCTCGGTTTGGATGGCCTGTTGCAGGGCGGACAGGGTGTCCTGGCACACGAAGAACACCTTTCGCTTTTGAGTCAGGGATATGGCAAGGGAGCGGACGTTCGTGTTCTCGCGGGAGAGGGCGAGGATGCGTACCCTGATATCGCTGAAACGGGCGTATGCGGCTGTTGCTGTTTTAAGATCGGGATCGCTGTGAAGTTTTGGCAGCGCTGACAGGGTGTCCAGATCCTTTTTTGCCTGCCTATCCTCGTTGGACATCTGCGCTTCCATCTGGTCCATTTTCTTGTCGCTTTCTTCGGCGATGTGAGGCGCAAGCAGGGCCTGTATGCGCAGGACAGATGTCTGGGCGCCGAACGCCAGCAACGCCATCTTAGCGGCGTCGGGTGAGACGGCGCTTTTCTCCACTATGCGCGAGAGGGCGTTGTCCATTTCCTTAACCGCATCCGCAGCCGGGCCGAAGGCCAGGTTGTAGGCCTTGATGTTGGTGTTTTTGACTGCGAGGCTCAGCAATTCGTTGTCTATGCGCTTGAACTCGGCAAATTCTTTGGAGAATTGAGCAAGAAGATCCTTCTCTCCCTGTGTGCCGCCCGCAGACACAAGTTCATTTCTTCCCCGCTCCACCTCAGCCGCGGCGGCGCGCGCCTGGCCGGCAAAAGCCAGCGAGTCTTTATCGGTAACAGCCATCACGGCGCTTTTTTCAGCCTCTGAAGAAGATGCAAGATCAAGGCGCATCTTTGCCACCATTTCAACCCGCTTTGCCTTCAAGGCGATCTGCCCGGCGGGGGTCTGATCGGTTTTGAAATGCGACACCACGAGCATACCCGCGAGAAATACCCCCGCCCCGACTGCCATCCACAAATATTCTCTAATACCCGGCTTAATTTTCACTATGGCCTCCAAAGGAAGTTACTTTATACATAATTATCAATTCTACTTCAACACCGCTGGATCCCCGAGTGAAACTCCGCCGACAGGAGTCGGCGGCTTCTTTTGCTACGCCAACAACCTGC
>CAZSIW010000250.1:0-4180 GCA_964606755.1 uncultured Elusimicrobiales bacterium
GCACTACGTACTCGGAACTGAATTTATATGAATCGTCCGCAATCGATAGAAAGATTAATAGATAGTTTTAAAAAACTGCCCGGCATAGGCCCGAAAATGGCTGAGCGCTTGAGCTATTTCCTGCTCAAGGCCGACGCCTCTCTTGTCGAAGAGTTCATCAAAGCGATAACCAACACAAGGGAAGTCATACATGTGTGCAGCAGGTGCTATAACCTTAGCGAAAGCGACCCCTGCCCGGTCTGTTCCGACCCAGCGAGGGATCAGTCCGTGCTTTGCATAGTCGAGACCCCACAGGATCTTATAGCCATCAGCGGTGTTAAGACCTACTCCGGGCTGTATTTCGTGCTGGGCGGCGCGCTTTCACCCCTGGACGGGGTCGGGCCGGACGACATCCGCATCAAAGAGTTGATTAACCGGTTAAAAAATGATAGGATAAGAGAAATTATAGTAGCCACTGACACCGATGCCAAGGGCGAAACAACGGCTTTATACCTCTTTGAAAAGATAAAACCTCTTAACATTAAGGTAACGCGCCTCGGATACGGGCTCCCCGTTGGGGGAGACCTTGAGTATGCCGATGAGATAACCTTAACCCGCGCCATCGAAGGCCGCAGGGAAATGTAATTAATTCAGTGATAAGCGGTAAGTGGTAAGTGATAAGTAAAACCATAATTTGTCACAAGATTTTGGTTTTTCTTATAGTTTACACTTAGCTTAAGGCTAAAAAGGAGCAAATAAATGTCAGAACAGATGATCGAAGTAAGATGGCATGGCCGCGGAGGCCAGGGTGCAAAAACTGCCGCGTTGTTGTTCGGCGAAGCAGTGCTCGCGACAGGCAAATACATTCAGGCTTTCCCGGAATACGGCCCGGAAAGAATGGGCGCGCCGGTGCAGGCATTCAACAGGATAGCGGACAAACCGATAACGCTTCACTGCGGTATAACGGAGCCGAAATACGTGGTAGTGCTGGACCCGACCCTTATGGACGCGGTCTCGGTTGCCGATGGTCTCAAGTCGGACGGCAAGATCATAGTCAACACACAGCTGACCGCGAAAGAGATCGCCGGAAAACTCGGCATCCCCGCGGAACAGGTCTTCGTAGTAGACGCTTCCAAGATATCGATGGAAACGATCGGTATGAACATACCGAACACCCCGATGCTTGGCGCGCTGGTAAAGGTCATAGGCAATCTTGACTTGAACGGCGTGCTGGAAGACACAAAACACAAACTCGAGCTCAAGTTCAGGCACAAACCTCAGGTCATCGAGGGTAACCTTGAGTCTATCAAACGGGCATACAACGAAGTAAAAAACGCATAAATACAGTACGGAGTACGGAGTACGAAGTATCGAGAACTCGGTACCCGGTACTCAGGACTCCGGCACGATTTTAAGGAGTTAAATCATGGCAAAAACTGTTGAAAAGAAACCGGGATGGAAAGAGCTGCCGGAGGGTGATATACTTGACCCCGGAACGGCGGAAAAGTTCAAAACCGGAAGCTGGAGAAGCGAAAAACCGGTGTGGAGCAAGGAAAAGTGCATCAACTGTCTGATCTGCTGGATCTCCTGCCCGGACAGTTCGATAATTGTAAAAGACGGGAAGATGACAGGCATAGATTATGACCATTGCAAAGGCTGCGGAATCTGTTCGAGAGAGTGCCCGGTAAAACCGGTCAAAGCTATATTGATGGAAGCAGAAAAAAAATAATACGGCAGAGAATAGAGAAAAGAGAATAGAGGTTAAAGGTTAAAGACTTTTACCTCTAACCTCTAACCTCTAACCTCTGACTCCGAAGGAGTCAATAATGGTACAAACAACCAGTAAATCAGGAAAGATAGCGGCCAAGACCGGCAACGAGGTTATGGCTGAGGCGATGCGCCAGATCTCCCCGGACGTCGTCGCGGCATATCCCATCACGCCGGCGACCGAAATAGTACAGATATTCTCGCAGTTCGTCGCTGACGGCGTAGTTCCTACCGAATACATAGCGGTAGAGAGCGAGCACTCGGCTATGTCGGCCTGCATCGGTGCCTCAGCGGCCGGAGCAAGAACAATGACCGGAACATCTTCACAGGGCCTTTCCTACATGTGGGAAATGCTCTACATAGCGGCCGGATTGAGGCTTCCCATAATCATTGCTGAAGTCAACCGCGCGATATCGGCCCCCATCAACATCCACGGCGACCAGTCAGACACGATGGGCGCCCGGGACGCGGGCTGGATTCAGATATACTCAGAGAACTCGCAGGAGGCTTACGATAATATGCTCCAAGCCGTGAGAATCGCTGAGAAAGTTATGCTTCCCACAATGGTCACCACTGACGGTTTCATCATAAGCCACTGCATGGAAGTGGTAGAACTGCTTCCCGACGAAGAAGTAAAGAGTTTCGTGGGCACGTACAAACCCAAGAGAAGCCTTCTGGACTTAAAGAAACCCTACACGCTCGGAGCCATCGATCTTCAGGACTACTATTTCGAGCACAGGGTCCAGCTGGCAAAAGCTATGGAAAGCGCAAAACCTGTTATCCTTGAGATAGCGAAAGATTTCAAAGAAAAATTCGGAAGAGAGTACAGTTTCTTCGAGAAATATAAAATGGACGACGCGGAAGTCGCGATTGTCGTTATCGGTTCAACAGCAGGAACGGCAAAAGTCGTTGTGGATGAGCTGAGAGCCAAAGGCGTTAAGGCAGGGCTCATTAAAATAAGGGTCTTCAGGCCCTTTCCGCATGAAGAACTGGCCCAGGCGCTTTCAAAAGTGAAAGCTGTGGCGGTAATGGACAGGTCAGATTCCTGCGCTGGATCATATGCGCCGTTGTTCACGGAAACCACCTGCGCCTTATTTAACCATCTTGGAGCCAGCGCGCCGAAAGCGGTAAATTACATATACGGCCTCGGCGGCAGGGATATCAACATGGAACACATTGAATCAGTCTACAACAGGCTTTCGGGCATAGCAAAAGGCGACAAAGTCGGAAATATATTGGAATACATTAACGTCAGAGACTAGGGAATAGAGAATAGAGGTAAAAAGATTTTAACCTCTAACCTCTAATCTCTTTTCTCTGTCTCCAAAGGAGACAACAATGGCTAATTTAAAAGAGTTATGCAAAAGACCGGAAGGCTTGACGGGCGGACATCGTCTCTGCGCCGGCTGCGGAGCCGGTATTATCGCAAGGCAGGCGATGCTTGCGGCGGCCGATAAACCAGTAGTGGTGATCAGCGCGACAGGATGCCTGGAAGTGTCTACAACGATATTCCCTTTCTCGGCATGGAAACCCTCGTTCATGCATTCCGCGTTCGAGAACTCGGGCGCGACGGCTTCCGGTATTGAGACCGCTTACAGAAGCCTTTTGAAACAAGGAAAAATTCCCAATGAAGAAATAAGGTTCATAGCTTTCGGCGGCGACGGCGGAACTTATGACATCGGTCTGCAGTCCCTCTCCGGCGCGATGGAGAGAAGACACAAGATGCTCTACATCTGCTACAACAACGAAGCATATATGAACACCGGCATCCAGAGATCAGGCGCGACCCCAAGAGGTGCGCACACGACGACCGCCCCCACAGGCAAAGTGAAACAGGGTAAAGAGCAGAACAGAAAAGACCTCACCGCGATAATGATCGCTCACGACATACCGTACGCCGCGCAGTCAGCGGTCGGTTACTGGAACGATTTTGTCTCAAAGGTCCAGAAAGCGCTCACGGTAGACGGCCCGTCTTTCATAAACATACTTCAGCCCTGCAGGCTCGGCTGGGGGTATAAGCCGGAAGACACAATGATGCTCGGACGCCTCGCTGTCGAGACCAACATGTGGCCGCTCTACGAGTTCGAGAACGGCAAATACAAGATAAACCAGAAACCCAAAGAGAAAAAGCCGGTCATGGAGTTCTTCAAGCCCCAGTCGAGGTTCAAGCATCTTATGAAGCCCGACAACCAGGCTATCGTTGACGAGATACAGAAAACCGTTGACGAACGCTGGGAAAAACTCCAGAAGCTGGAGACCCTTTAATTCGTTTGACAACAAACAGCCATATAAGTAGAATATAAAAACAAAATATAGTCGCTGTTCATTCTGGTCCGCCATAAGTCCGGCGGATAAACTCCGTTCAACGCGGTAGTGCAGAAAGTTGTAGACACGATATCCGACATACGAAATACGATATACTGTAGTTGAGATT
>CAZSIW010000251.1:0-4176 GCA_964606755.1 uncultured Elusimicrobiales bacterium
CCCATGTTAACGGCAAAAGCGATCTCCTTTAATCCCCTGACTCCGGAGCCCGCCAGATACTGTTTTATCGCGGAGTAAACTATCAATCCAAGTGCTCCCGCGGGTTTATTGTTCGCAAGATCGTTCTTTGTTTTACCGGAAGCCTGTGACTCCGCGATGGGCTGGACCTTTTGTGTGGAGAACTTCTCGTTCAGTTTCCTTATCGCTTCATTTCGTTGCCTCTCGCTCATTCTCTCATCTGTTTCGATCTTACGCAATTCCATGAGATACACCATGATGAGCGGGAACCTTATCTGGATATCGTTAGCGATTTGAGCAAAATTCCGTGGGTCTTTACCGTATATCTCAAATACCCCCTGCCAGTTATTGGCCGAAACGTATTGCGACAAACGGCTTTCATCGGAGATGTTGATCTCGTCAGGATTAGATCTCTTTATCTGTGCGGCGGGTTCGGACCTGTACCTGTTAGCCAAAGGATTCACAGGAGGCGGGCTGGAAACCCCGCCTATGCCTGACATGGCGGCCATCATCGGAAGGTTAAAACCTGTACCCGCTACGGACGCGCCGGCCCAGACAAGTCCATACCTGGAGCCCAAAATAAAATTTAACGCAATATTTATAGCGTTTAAAACCAGGGTTACGATGGAAAGAAGATTTAGAGGTGAGAAATCTAACAGCACATTCAGTGTTGCTATTATACCCGATGCTCGTATACCCGGCTCCGCATTAGTTCTTGCTTCATGGATGTCCTGCTTTTCGATACTATTACCGGCTGCTGGAATGTAATCTCTTAACAGGTCAATGGCCAAAATGATTTTAAGCAAGCCAAATTGTTTGCTCTCTTCAGAAAGATTCTTTAGCCTTTCATATCTTGCCAGAAGCATTTCTTGCACTGACTCGGGAAATTTTGCGACAATATCACCTGAAATACCGTCTATTTCGTCTTTCAGTTCCGGGTTCTGCGTTATTTCATACAACAAGCCGTTACCCGTTATCAGGTTAAACTTCGAGGCCACCGTAAAAATAGCCTTTAAAACGTCACAGGTATTACCTGACAAGATGTCGCTCGCGAACTTATCTACGCTTATTATCTGTGCCAGCGACTCCTTTACCGACTGCGATACAAAATCAGCGGGTTTGAGCCCTTCAGTCTGAACAACTCCCTCTTTATTGCCGATCTTTACTGTTGACCCGTTGTCGAATTTTATAGTCGCGCTGTCTGCATTATATTCGGCTTTCACGCCTGCGCTGTTTTTAAGCTCTTCAATAAGCATGCGCCTGTCAGCAATACTTTTGGCTTTCAAGCTTCCGTTCACCGCTTCGATCATCATCCTGAAAAGTTCGGGGGAAGACAACTGCGAGGCAAGCCTTAAAGCCAGAGAACTGCTCAACAGCTTTGCCTGCTGTCTGGCAAGTTCAGAATAAATGTTCGTAGATATTTTTATGTCTTTTGTTACGTGAGGAGTTATGGTTATATATGAGATACCTCGCTGTCTTAGTATCTCTTTAAGGCCGTCGCTATGGAAACCACCGGTGACCATAACAACAATTTCGCTATTTTTTAATGCCTCGCTCAATGCGGGATGTTCGATGTTAGATATGTTTTTAAAATTTGCAGACCCTTTGTTATCCTCTAATTCTTTTATATTGGCCAGGAAACTTTCGTTCCTTTTGCAGTTTGTTTCGTAGTATTCATCCAACAGGTTGAAATCAGCAGACAACTCGGAGAGCCTGTCCGTTATCGCGTATTTGCCCCAGATATTCTTGAACTTCGCGGACTTTTCCCTGAAATATTTATAGTCTTCCGCAGATATGCTATTGAAAAGATAATCCTTGAAATAGCTGAAGAAATCATCCAGGAACGAAACCTCGAGCTCGCTCACATCATTTGAAAACCCTATCCTTATCTGTTCTACCAGAGCTTTTTCCTCGCCTATCATCCTAACGGGGTTCAGTTTATAGCTTTTTTCGGTGTAATCAAAAAACTCGCAAAGGTCAGGATAACATGGAGCGATATCCTTTGCCTGTCCTCTGGCAAGGCGGGCGAGTTCGAGGTATAATACATCGGTTCTGGTGAAATTTGCCGTTTTTTCGAGCAGCGAGCTGTAAACATTGTAAGGCAGCCGGGATTTTACCTGCTGGATAAAGTCCTGAAGCTGAGCCGCTATCCTTTTGTACTGCAGCCTGTTCGAGTCCTGGCCGAGCTCGATAAAGAGTTTTATGTCCGGATACCTGTCAAGATTTACCGGGAACAAATTGTTATAGTTTTCAGGATTGCTGTTTATGTCTGAAACATACTCCGACAGTTTTGTGTAATATTTTTCGGAAGAGATCCTCCCGCTCTTATGTTTAGCGATGAGGTCGTTGAAAGACCTGTTACGCGGGCTCAAGTATTTCGTTTTCATGTACTCGAGGTCACCGGTCAGCTTTTTTATACTGGCCTCATAGAAACTTTTTCTATCAAGGATCTTTCCGAGCCTTACAATATTTTCCCCGTGCAGTTTCTCGTCTTCCATTCCGGTGAGCAGTCCGGGTTTGTTCGACACGACAGAATAATATTCACTTCCCGTCAACTTGCCTTCATCGATCAGCTTTTCCAACACTTCTTTTTTTAAATCCTCATTTTTTACCGAGCAGAGCCTTGAAGTATCAACACGCCCGTAGCCGCCCTCTACATAAACCCTGTTCAACCCGTATTTTTCATCCAGAACACCCAGTATGCCGCTTATATTCCTCTGGACCTCACTGTGGCAATGCAGGTCTTGTATGTTAATTATGAGAGGATAGCGTTTGTCTTCCGGGCTTCTTTTACCGTCCGCCAGGAACGAATCGGTTATCCTGCCGTAGCTCTGCGGGATGATCAGATCCTCCGTGTCCTGCACGGAAGACACGGTGCGGGTACCGCTGTCTACAGCCGCGTGTATCGCCTGATTGAAGACAAACGATGTCAGGAAACACGTTAAAACGATGATAGAAATAAATTTATTGAACATAATTGATTTAGAATACCGAACAATAAAAAAACCCAACCGCTTTAAATCGCGATTGGGCGAAGATCTCCTGCTGCTATAACCTCAGCCGGCAGATTACTCTCCAACAATATCGCAAAATACTCTTGCAAATACACCAGCACACTAATGCAACAGAAACTTCGCATTCGCAAGGCAGACATCAAACACAAGTTGTCACGATACAGAACACAATTGCTGAACAGTGCCTCTCTCAACAAACCTTTTCCAGACCCATAATCCGGGCCCGTTTTCTCAGAGGCAATGTTTATAACAGCCATACCAGCCTTTCTTTTTTCGTTGTTATCGGTGTTGTTCGCTTTCTTTGGAGAATGTTTGACTTGTGGAAGAAGGCCGGAGTCTTTAAGTATCTCGTTTACGGCCATGAAGGGAAGTTCGACAATAAATATCGTCTGAAAAACGGAAGCTTCCAGCTCCGGTTTGAGTGTGCCCGAAGAACGGATATCCATGCCATAGGCGGCAAAGTTATTGAAAAGAATACAAAAGACGGTGATAATAACAACTTTTATTTTCATTTTCAGATAGGAGCCGATTGTAGGTAGCTACTAAATTATAGTAAGAAGTTGTTAATTATTCAATGATTAGTTGTAAAATTGTTGTGAATTGTTTAAATGGCTACTTAGTGGAGCCCCTCCGACAGAGCCAGAGGCTCCTTAAAATATCGCGACCTCCCCGAAATCGCTTACACTAAACGTTCTCCTGCGTCGCTAATTATTTTTGGCTTCCTCTGCAAGATGGAGTTTGGAGATTCCGCCTAGGGGATTAATAAAACACGGCTTATTCCATTCGTAGCAGGAAAAGAATTTGGCTTAAAGATGTTTTAAAAGTTCCGAATACTCCGCGCCGCCGGTGAGCTCTAGGAAAACGTCCTCCAGGGTTCCTTCTGAGGCAGCTTTTTGCTTGAGCTCCTGAACAGTATCAAGCGCTATTATCCTGCCGAGCTGTATTATTCCTATACGATGCGCGAGCCGCTCAGCGATCTCGAGCACATGGGTGCACATGAATATCGTTACCCCGCGCTCCGAGAGCTTGAAGAAAACCTCTTTGACCAGCCTGGCGCTCTTCGGATCAAGCCCGACAAGCGGCTCATCCAGGAAAAGAACTTCCGGCTTGTGAAGAAGAACGCTCGCGAGCACGAGTTTTTGTT
>CAZSIW010000252.1:0-4146 GCA_964606755.1 uncultured Elusimicrobiales bacterium
GAGCCCTTGAATCTAAAAAGATAGGCATAAGCATAGGAATAAGCGTGCTTTCTTGCGAGAACAAGGACATATCTTTGAACACGCTGATTGAGCTTGCGGATAAAAAACTTTATGAGGCGAAGAAACTAGGAGGAAGGAAGGCGGTAATATAGGGACAGTAGCCAGGGTCAAGGATTTTATAACGACATTGTGGTATTTTTAAATCCTTGCTACTTGCCCCTTTACCCTTGACCCTGAAGTTATTATGGACAAAATAACCATTCGCGGAGCACGCGAACACAATCTGAAAAATATAAACCTCGAGATCCCCCGGAACAAGCTGGTGGTTATAACCGGTCTTTCCGGTTCGGGGAAATCGTCGCTCGCTTTCGACACTATCTACGCCGAGGGCCAGAGGCGTTATGTCGAGTCTCTCTCCGCTTATGCGCGGCAGTTCCTTGAACTTATGGAAAAGCCTGACGTGGACATAATCGAAGGGCTCTCACCCGCCGTGGCCATCCAGCAGAGAACACCTTCCCACAACCCGCGTTCTATCGTGGGTACCGTCACGGAGATATATGATTACCTGCGCCTGCTTTACGCGAGGATAGGTGTCCCGCATTGTCCTCAGTGCGGGAAAAAAATTACGCCTCAGTCCTCCCAGCAGATAATTGACGAAATAATGAAGCTGCCTGTCGGCACAAAGACGCAGATACTCTCGCCTCTGATCTCGGGAAGGATAGGAACCTATGATGACCTGTTTAAGCGGCTATCAAAATCCGGATTCGTGCGCGTCAGAGTAGATGGCAAAATTTTTGAGCTGGAAGAAAACATCAAACTGGACAGGTACAAGAAACACAGCATAGAAGTCGTTGTCGACAGGATAACCGTTTCGCCCGATTCAAGGCAAAGAGTGGCGGATTCAGTCGAGACCGCCCTTAAGGAATCAAAGGGGCTTTTGCTGGTGCTATTTAATAAGAGCGGCGGCCAGAGCTATGAGGAAAAGATATTCAGCGAGCACCACGCCTGCGTCGATTGCGGGATAAGCCTGCCGGAGCTGGAGCCAAGGCTGTTCTCTTTCAACTCACCTTTCGGGGCCTGTCCCGAGTGCACGGGTTTGGGCTCAAAGATAGAGATAGATGAAAACCTGGTCGTGCCTAACAAGGACCTATCCATCGAGGAAGGCGCGCTGGTGCCCTGGGCCCAGCCCATAACCACCAGGACCAACCGCTGGAAATATTCGTGGGCCGGTTATTACGGCGAGATGCTGGAAGATGTTTTGAAGCGTAACAGCATATCCGGCACGAAGCCGTGGAAAGACCTGACGCGCAAGCAGCAGGAGATATTGCTTAAAGGCGACGGCGATTTTGAGGGTGTGATAACTAACCTCGAGAGGCGCTACAAAGAGACTGAGTCGGAGTTCGTAAAGGAAGAGATCTTCGCCAAGTACATGCGCACGAGCACATGCCCGCTATGCAAGGGGGCGAGGCTTAAGAAAGAGGCGCTCTCGGTTTTTATCAACGGCAAATCTATCAATGAGATAATACGGATGTCGGTCATAAATTCGCAGAGTTTTTTTAAGAATATCGAGCTCTCGGAGAACGAAAAGGTCATAAGCCGCATTGTTTTAAAAGAGATCAACGCGAGGCTCTCATTCCTTATGAACGTCGGCCTCGGGTATCTGACGCTGGATCGCGAGAGCCAGACCCTTGCGGGCGGTGAGGCGCAGAGGATACATCTGGCGACACAGATCGGCTCGGGACTTACCGGTGTTCTCTACGTGCTGGATGAGCCGTCCATAGGACTGCATCAGCGCGACAACCAGAGGCTGTTGGACACGCTTCTCAAACTCAGGGATTTAGGGAACACGCTCATAGTTGTCGAACACGATGAGGAAACCATGCGCATGTCCGACTGGATAGTCGACCTCGGCCCCGGCGCCGGCATGCATGGCGGACATATCGTGGCGTCCGGCCCCATTAAAGACGTGCTGAAAGAGAACAAATCGCTGACGGCAAAATATCTTAACGGCGACCTGAAAATAAAACTCCCGGAGAAGCGCCGCAAGCCTGACGGCAGGTTCCTTGAGATAAAGGGCGCCGAACAGTTCAACCTGAAAAATATAGATGTAAAAATACCGCTCGGGCTGTGCGTGTGCATAACCGGTGTGTCCGGTTCGGGGAAATCCACGCTAGTCCACGAGGTTATCTATAAGACCCTCGCGCAGAAACTCTACAAATCAAAAGAAGCGCCGGGGAAACTCAAGCGGATGCTCGGTATCGAACACATCGACAAGGTTATAATAGTCGACCAGTCGCCTATAGGCAGGACCCCCAGGTCTAACCCCGCCACGTACACCGGCTCTTTCGGCCCCATCAGGGACCTGTTTGCGGCTCTCCCGGAAGCAAAAAGAAGAGGCTACCAGCCCGGCAGGTTTTCTTTCAACGTCAAGGGCGGCAGGTGCGAGAACTGCGGAGGTGACGGCACGTTGAAGATCGAGATGCAGTTCCTTCCGGATGTCTACGTGCACTGCGAGGTCTGCCACGGCAAGCGCTTCAACGAGGAAACTCTGCAGGTGAAATACAAGGGCAAGAATATCGCGGAAGTGCTCGATATGACAGTTGAGGAGAGCGTTAGTTTTTTTGAAAATATCCCTGCTCTAAAGCGTGTACTTGGAACGCTGGATGACGTGGGCCTGAGTTACATAAAGCTAGGACAGGCCGCTACCACGCTTTCGGGTGGTGAGGCCCAGAGGGTCAAGCTCGCTACAGAGCTGTCCAAAAGAGCTACGGGCCGCACGCTTTATATACTGGATGAGCCGACCACAGGCCTGCATTTCGCTGATGTAGAGAAACTGCTCACCGTACTGCACAGGCTCGCGGATGCCGGCAACACGGTGCTCGTTATTGAGCACAACCTGGAAGTAATCAAAACGGCCGACTGGATAATAGACCTCGGCCCCGAGGGCGGCGATGGCGGCGGACAAATAGTTTCCGAAGGCACGCCCGAAGACATAGTTAAGCAGAAATTGTCCTACACCGCAAAATATTTGAAACCTATGTTGAAACAATAGTACAAATCCCGTGAATGTTTGAATTCGCCGGGAATCCCCTTTCCAAACCGTCATCCTCTGATTTTGTGTTGGAAAAAGCACTACTAATTGACATATTATTGCAACTTTGATAAAATCTCACTGCCAGACCATAGGCTTATGGGTCTATATAACTGCCAGCCTATGGTTTTTGATTTGAATGCCTTGATTTATTAGCAGTTTTTGTTTAAAATCAATATTATCAGTTTAAATGCACCGCTAGCTCAATTGGTAGAGCAGACGACTCTTAATCGCCAGGTTATAGGTTCAAATCCTATGCGGTGCACATATTCAACATACCTTCGTAACGTACTCCTTGGTTTTCAGAGCTTTTTAGCGAGATACGAACTGCGATATACGACATACTGTACTCAAGATGCGGACGTGGCGGAATGGCAGACGCGTACGGCTTAGGACCGTATGTCGAAAGGCATGTGGGTTCGAGTCCCTCCGTCCGCAGAATACAATGTCAGAAAAGATATGATATTCCGGGCGACCAACGGAGCTGATAGGGCGCAAAGAAATCAAAAAAACAACAACATATTAACAGAGAGGAAGGAAGAGAATGAAAGACTTAAAAGTTACCATCATCGAAACAAAGCCGTGTTCCGTGACCATGAACATCGAAGTGCCGCACCGCGACGTGCTTACAGAGACCGAACTGGTCTATGAGCAGATACAGAAAGAAGCCAAGATGCCCGGCTTCAGGCCCGGCAAGGCGCCGATGGAGATGGTCAAAAAAAGCTTTGAAAAGACCGCGCGCGAAAAAGTCATGGAAAACCTTATTCAGAAATCGGTATACTCTGCCATAACGGAAAAGAAAGTTGACCCCGTGGATTATCCCAGGGTGCATGACGTGTGTTTCGAGTTCGAAAAGCCACTGACTTTCAAAGTGAAAGTTGAAAAACACCCCGAGTTCAAGGTAAAAGACTACAAGGGTATAAAGATAAACAAAGAGATTCACGTCATTGACGACAAGAAAGTGAACGAGACAATAGAGACCCTCAGGGAAAGGAACGCGAAACTCGCCGAGTCAGGTTCTGAAGTTGTGGGCGCAAATCATTTTGTCAGCGTAG
>CAZSIW010000253.1:0-4127 GCA_964606755.1 uncultured Elusimicrobiales bacterium
TCTTCTTCTACGAACCTGGCGGTTGCTGGAAACGGCGAAGAATCCGGCCAGGATAGCGATGGCCTTCGTGCTCAGGTTCCTGAAACTTTCCGGTTACAGTTTTGTCGATTACATGGCCAGCGAGACGTACATGGTCTCAAAGACAGAGAAAGAAATAATCATAAAACTGGCGAGCATGTCAGGCGAAGACGTAGATTATCTTGATATAAAGCCCGAGCTCGAAGAGATAGTTTCAAAGCGCGTCGACGGCTACCTGAACATGTACCTGCCGAGGCCGCTAAAGACGAAGAAGTTTTTGGAACAAACGGCTTAGTTTGACAGTTGAGCCAGTTAGACCAGTTGAGCCAGTTAGCCAGTTGAGCCAGTTAACCAGTTAGGCCAGTTAGCCAGTAACATCTTGAAACTGGCACACCGGCAAACTGGAGCACTGACTAGCTGATAAACTGGCACACTGGCAAACTGGAGCACTGGCTAACTGATACACTGGCACACTGGCAAAACTGGCACACTGGCAAACTGGTGCACTGGCTAACTTATTTGATATGAAAATTACCCGGTTTGAAGAACTAATTTGTTGGCAAAAGGCCAGAGAGTTATCTAATCGTGTTTATGGGTTTATAAACGCGGACAGTTCTTTTAAAAAAGATTTAAGATTGTCCGGGCAGATAGTGGGCGCGGCAATTTCAATAATGAATAATATCAGCGAAGGATTTGATGCGGGTTCCAATAACGAGTTTGTGAGGTTCTTATATTATTCAAGAAGGTCTTCTTCCGAGACGCAGAATTGTTTGTATATCGCGCTCGATCAGAAATATATAAGTAAAAGTGAATTTGAAGAATCGTACAAAAGATGTGAAGAGGTCCGTAAGTTGATCGACGGATTGATCAAGCATTTGAAAAATAATTAACCCGGCCAACAGGCCAATGGTGTGCTGTTTAACTGGTGCACTGGAAAACCGGCTAACTGGTTAACTGACTGTGAGGAACACATGACTTTCCAGGAAATCATAATGGCGCTGGAGAAATACTGGGCTAACCAGGGGTGCCTGATCTGGCAGCCTTACGACCTTGAGAAGGGGGCCGGAACTTTCAACCCCGCTACGTTTTTAAAAGCGCTCGGGCCGAAACCGTGGTCTGTGGCGTATGTCGAGCCCTCAAGACGGCCTACTGACGGCAGGTACGGCGAAAACCCCAACAGGCTGCAGCACTATTACCAGTACCAGGTCATAATCAAACCCGCTCCCGCGAACATTCAGCAGATGTATCTCGACAGCTTGAGAGCCATCGGCCTTGACCCGAAAAAACACGACGTGCGCTTTGTTGAGGACGACTGGGAGTCGCCCACGCTCGGCGCGGCGGGGCTCGGCTGGGAGGTGTGGCTGGACGGCATGGAAGTGACGCAGTTCACCTATTTCCAGCAGGTGGGCGGCATCGAGCTTGACCCCATAAGCGCCGAGATAACCTACGGCCTCGAGCGCCTCGCGATGTACTCGCAGAAAAAAGACAACGTTTACGACCTAATATGGACCGACGGCGTGACCTATGGAGACGTGCATCTTGAAGACGAGAAGCAGTGGTCGCGGTACAATTTCGAGGAAGCCAACGTCGAGATGCTCAGGCGCCATTTCTCCGACTGGGAAGGCGAGGCGAAGAGCCTCATAGCCAAAAAGATGGTGCGCCCCGCTTACGACGCCGTGATGAAGTGCTCGCACCTGTTCAACCTCATGGACGCGCGCGGCTCGATATCGGTAACCGACAGGACTCAGTTCATAGCAAAGATAAGGAACCTGGCTAAGAAAACAGCGGAAGAATATTTGGCACAGAACGGATAAATCAGTTTGCCAGCTAGGCCAGTTGAGCCAGTTAGCCAGTTGAGCCAGTTAACCAGTTAGGCCAGTTCGCCAGTAACATCTTGAAACTGGCACACCGGCAAACTGGCGCACTGGAGCACTGTTCCACTGGAGCACTGTTCCACTGGTTCTGCCGTTAACTGGTGCACTGGCGAACTGGCACACTGGAGCACCGTCGTCTAACATACTTGGAGATATCATGGCTAAGAACGCGCTTTTGGAAATAGGATGCGAAGAATTACCCGCTTCATACATCAAACCCGCCTGCAGGCAGATCGAAGACAACACGAAAAAATATCTCGAGGAAGCCGGGCTTAAATACGAAAGCGTCCTCACGCATTCGACGCCCAGAAGGCTTGTGCTTTATATAGAAAAACTCGATGAGAAGAGTGCTGACAAGACCGAGGAGTTTTTCGGCCCGCCCGTTACGGTGACAAGGGAATCGCCTGCCGCCAAGGGATTTGCCGCAAAACACTGTGTCACCCCCGACAAACTTCTTGAAAAGCCCAAAGAGAAGGGCGTGTATTTCTGCGTCCAGAAAAGCGTTCGCGGCAGGAAGGCCGAGGACATTCTTAGAGAGATGTTCCCGGCGGTTATCTCGAAGATCAGTTTCCCGAAAAGCATGGTGTGGGAAGAGTCCAAGTTCAGGTTCGCCAGGCCCCTTCGCAACCTGCTGGCCATATACAGCTCGAAGATCATAAAGTTCTCGCTTGCCGGCGTTAAATCGTCGAACATCACCTCCGGCCTGCACGCTATCAGTTCCAGGAAGATCAGGGTGCCGTGGCCGGATAAATATGTTTCGATCATGCGCAACAACCTGATACTAGTCAACGAGAAAGACAGGGAAGAGACCATAAGAAAAACCGTGGAAGCCGTCGCGAACAAGGTTAAGGGAAGGGTTATACTGGACGTTGAACTGCTCGACGAGGTGAACTGCCTGGTGGAGCACCCGGTGGCTGTGCTGGGGAATTTTGGCTCCAATTATCTTGAACTGCCTGATGTCGTGTTGATCAACTGCATGAAAAAGAAACAGAAGTTCTTCGCGGTCGTTGACGCGAGGGGCAAGCTGACGAATTATTTTATAGGAATAAGGAACGGTGTTTCGGAGAACCAGCAGGTGGTCAAGGAAGGCTACGAGCGTGTTTTGACGGCGCGGCTCTCGGACGCCGAGTTCTTTTTTAAAAACGACGTAAAGACGCCTCTCGTAAACAAATACGAAAAACTCAAGGGTGTGGTCTTTCAGGAGAAGCTGGGGACCGTTCACGATAAGATGGAGCGCGTGAAATCGAACGCCAAGTATATAGCCGAGGTGTTCAAGAAATCGTCCGGCACGGAGCTGAATGATCAGGACATCGACCGGGCCTGCGAGCTGGCGAAGTCGGACCTGGTCTCCGAGATGGTTTTTGAGTATCCCGAGCTTCAGGGAGTGATAGGAAGCATTTACGCCAAACTTAACGGCGAAAAAGACGACGTCGCAAAGTCCGTTGCAGAGCACTACATGCCGATAACCGTGGACGGGAACCTGCCGGACACCGCCATGGGGGCTGTGATAAGCCTCGCTGACAAGATAGACACCCTGTGCGGATATTTTTCCGTTGGGTTCGTCCCGAGCGGTTCTCAGGACCCCTACGCGCTAAGAAGGATAAGCGTTGGGATATTAAGGATATTGAGAGAAAAAAAGATCAACCTGCCTCTCAGAGAGCTGGTAGCGAAAGCGTTCGTGAACCTTCCTCGCGGCCTGGGTGAGAATCCGGGAGCTGTAAATCAGGTCAACGAGTTTTTGAGGCAGCGGCTTGAGAACATGGTGATAAACGAGGGCCACAAGGTTGACGAGGTGCGTGCCGTGCTCGCGAGCGGTTTTGACGACCTCTCCGATGTCGACAAACGGCTGGCCGCTCTTAACAAGATAAGGACGATGCCGGACTTCGAGCCGCTGGCTGGCGCGTTCAAGCGCATGGCCAACATTATCAAACAGGCGGGAAAAAATAAGGCCAGGATAGCGGATTCGGTCGCAGAAGACCTTCTTAAGGAAGAGGCGGAAAAAAATCTCTACATGGCGGCGCGCTCGATGGAAACAGACGTGCAGTCGTTCGTAAGTAACGGCGACTATTTCGCGGCGCTGCAGAAAATGGTGAGCCTGAAGAGTGCCGTTGACGTGTTTTTCGACAAGGTCATGGTGATGGTGGAAGACGAGCCGCTGAGAGCAAACAGGCTGTCGGTCCTGAATTTCACCACCGGCCTTTTCTCAAAGATACTCGATTTTTCACAGCTACAGTG
>CAZSIW010000254.1:0-4126 GCA_964606755.1 uncultured Elusimicrobiales bacterium
AATATGAACGAGAGCCTCACCCCTCAAGGCGAAGTTGAGGTCCCTTGAATATATTATGCCGATGATGTTGTCCAGGTCGCCCTTGAAGACTGGCACCCTGGAGTAGCCTTTCTGGATGATCTGCTCGATGACCGTCTTTGAGGCCTGGTCGATGTTCACCGCCTGGATCTTCTCCCTCGGGACCATGATGTGGCTCAGGCGCGTTTTGCCGAGGTCGAATATCTTGTTGAGCATCTTCCGCTGTGATTTGGGTATCGGGGACGTGTCGTCGGACAAAAGAAGGACCTTCAGCTCGTCCTGCTTTAAAAACGGCGTCTCCCTGACCATGTTCTTGGAGAACACACCGATTATCCTTTCCGATATTTTAAGAAGGACGTTGGAGGCCGGGACGAAGAACCAGTTAATCCTCATCAACAGCGGCAGTCCCTTGACCGCCACCTTTTCGGCATTGTACCTGCTGTAAATTTTTGGGATCAGTTCCCCGAACGCCAGTACAATAAGGGTCGCGAGAAGCGGCACCCCCACAAACATAAGGCCCGCGCGGCCCGGATAAATGTTCGAGAGGTCGATCGCTATGGACGTTCCCGCCACGCCCGCGCCTATCATGGCGAGGTTCGTGCCGACCAGTATAGACGCCAGCAGTTCGTTGGGCCTTGTTTCCCAGAAAGAGATGTAGTCGACGATTTTCGGAAAACTTTTCTTGAGGTATTTCAGGTTGACCGTTGAAAGGCTCGTTAGGGCCGTCTCTATGCCGGCGAGATAGGCGACGAAAAACAGCAGCAATATAAATAGAAATAATTTTATAAATATAATAAGTGTCATAAGTTTTCAAAACCAACTAATTGAAACGGCGAAATTTGTTCGCTGTGCTCACGAAATTGAACGGCAACGGCGAAATTTGCTCACTTTGTTCGCGAAACTAACGACACAACAAGTTCTGAGTTAAGTTTTCAATTTCGCGAACGTAGTGAGCAAATTTCTTAATTTCGTCCCGACTTCTCGTCGGGACAAGTTTCGGTTTTTTATTAGCGAACCAATTTCAGCCGTTTTCTCCTATGTCGTATTCGTCCAATATCTCGCCCACAATTTCCTCGAGTATGTCCTCGAGAGTCACAATGCCAAGAAATTTCCCGCTCTCGTCTTTGACAAAAGCCATGTGGGTCTTGCCCGCCTGAAACTCTTTTAAAAGCTCGTAAATGCTCTTTTCTTTCGGCACGAAATAAGGCGGCCGCACCAGGTCTTCCGAGAAATTGCCCTTGTTGTTGCCCCAGGCCCAGAGAAGGTCCTTCGTGTGCACGAACCCCGCGATATTGTCCATCGAGCCCCTGAAAACCGGCACACGGCTGCGGCCGGACTCAACGATGAGGTCCATGAAAAGCTCCTCGTCCTGGTCGATGTTCACGGCTTCCACTTTATCCATCGGGAGCATTATCTTTTCAACCTTGAGACCGCTTAGCTTCAGGAAACTCTCTATCATCTGGGTGGTCGCTTTGCCGATGGTACCGATAGTGTTGGCCTCGCTTATCAGGTCCTTTACATCTTCAAACGTAAGCGACTGCAGCCTGCTTATCGGCAAAAGCTCAGTTTTCGGGAACAGGAGTTTTACCAGCTTAAGGAGAGGAATAGCGACCGGTTTTGAAACGCTCAGTATCCTTGAAAGCACCGGCAGAGAAAACATCGTAACCCGTTCCGGGTAATGGCGGCCGAATATCTTGGGCGTCACCTCTCCGAACACGAGTATCAAAAACGTTATTATGAGCCAGTTGACGAACTCAATTATCTCTCGGCCGGCGGTGAGATGGAATATCCTGTACGGCGTGCAGACCTCTATCAGGACGATGGTCGATAGAAAGCTCAGGGCCATGTTCGTGACCGTGTTCCCGACAAGTATGGTGGTCAGGTAATAATAAGGTGTTTTCAGCCATTCCACGAGAGCTACGGCGAGGTTTTTTTTCAGGGCTATTATTTTTTTTATCCTGTATTTGGAAAGGCTGGTCAGAGCCGTCTCCGAACCCGCCCAGAAGGCGGAGAGTATAAGCAGAAGAACTACCGAAAAAGACCCCAGCAGTATCAGCATCTACTGCACCCACAGGGAGTTGAACTCATCCGTGTACCTTTTGATAACCCTAGGGTCGTCTATGAATATCGCGTTCTCGTGGTTTACGTTGTTGGCGCTCCACGTCCAGTTGAACGAGCCGGTAACCATTATCTTGTCGTCAAACACCGCCACCTTGTTGTGCATTATTCCTTCTTTGGTGACACCCGACATCTTCTTGACGTTTATGCCGTTCTTCACGAGATACGGGACGACGGTTTTTTCCTTCCTGCTGTTGTTGCTGGACTTGTCCACTATCACCCTTACGGTTACCCCGTTGTTCTTTGCCTTTACAAGGGCGGCGCCTATCTGTTTGTCGGTCAGAGAGAACATCATTATATCTATCTTGTTCATTGACTGTTCGATCCTGAAAATTATCTGGTCCCTGATATTGTCCTGCGGCGAGAACATGACAAAAGTTTCAGCGGCGGTACTGCCCGCCATCGCCACAGAAATAACCAGCGCCAAAATGAGATTTTTCACTTACCGCTTACCCCTTAACCCTTACCACTTCATTGAATATCTTATCCTGAATAGCAAACATTTTCTTTTTCTGGGCGGCGGTGTAGTCCCTGTGATCCAGGAGATGCAGGAACCCGTGAATGGCGAGATAGAGCAGCTCATGACCCCATGAGTGCCCGGCCTGCTTAGCCTGCTTTTTTGATTGTTCTTTGGATATGTATATGTCCCCGGAAAGAGGTTTTTCCGAGAGGGTGAAAGAGATGATGTCGGTCACGCGGTTTCTTTTCAGGTATTTCCTGTTTATCCTGACAATCTCGCGGTCGGGGACCAGGACGAGGTTGAGCCCGTCGTGGGCCAGCTTCGTGTTCTTGAAAACCATCCGCGCGGCAGTTTCCAGTCCGGGTTTTAAAGATGCGGGGAAGTTGAAAATATTTATAGTACGGAGTACAGAGTACGGAGTATTGAGTTTAATGTGTTTAGTTTTCATTTTCTTTGAACTCCGTACTTCGTACTCGATACCCCGTACTTTACGTTAATCGTCTTTTTTGACCTCTGTGTCTTTGTATTCGACCCTGACATGGTATATCCCGTTTAACGTCGACACGAGGCTCTCGGCTATCGAGCTTAAATCGTGAAGAGTAATCGGGCACTCGGAAAACTGCCCGTCCGTGAACTTGTTGTTTATCAGTTTCTCCACGGTGTCCTGTATCCTTCCAGGCGTCGCCTCATCAAGGGCGCGGCACGCGGCTTCCGCCGCGTCGGCAAGCATCAGTATCGCCGTTTCCTTTATCTTCGGTTTCGGCCCCGGGTAACGGAAATTTTCCTGCTCGATCTCGGTATTTTTCTCAAGAGCCCTGTGGTAAAAATAATGGATGAGAGAGGTCCCGTGGTGCTGTTCGATGCAGTCTATGATTATCTTGTCGAGATCCTGCTCTTTCGCGAAAGCCACTCCCTCTTTTACGTGTGAAATAACTACAAGGCTCGACATCGTAGGCGTCAGCGGGTCGTGGGGATTGCCAATGCTCTGCTGGTTCTCTATGAAGTATTCCGACTTGACGAGCTTCCCTATGTCGTGGTAGTAGGCCCCGACCCGCGCCAGGAGAGGGTTCGCGCCTATAGCCTCGGCCGCCTGCTCCGCCAGGGAAGCCACGATCAGGGAGTGGTGGTAAGTACCCGGCGCCTCCACCATGAGGCGCTTCAAAAGGGGCGTGTTGAAATCCGCCAGTTCGAGAAGCTTTATGTTCGTCGTCCTTGAAAAAAATTTCTCCAGGCTGTGAAGCGTAGTAAGCACTATAACCGCCGAAAATATGCCGCTGGCGGCCACGGCTGTCATGTCAATTACCAGAGTCCTCAGGGTGTTCCCAGACCATTCGCTCAGGCACCAGGCGGTAAAGATCGACACCACGTTCAACCCCGCGATCTTGAACCCCAGCTCGTTTATGTCGCTCCTGTTCCTGACAGCGGGCACCATCCACGCGCAGGATATGCAGCCCAGCAGCTGGGCGTAGAAATATTTCAGGGTGAAATCGTTGAGTATGGCAAAAATAAGGCAGAGGGCGACGGAAAGGA
>CAZSIW010000255.1:0-4122 GCA_964606755.1 uncultured Elusimicrobiales bacterium
AGAAGAGGAATCACAAGGTCAAAACGGTCCTTACACGCCTTTATCGGTCGCACGCCTTCAGCCGCTGTTGTTGAAAACTCTTGCCGAACTTTCTGTGCAGCAACGGGCGGCACAAGGCCAGAATCCGGGTTCACCCAAGGATATGTCATTACCCGGTGTTCTTGTTCCTTCACAAACGACCCCAACAAGTTTGACTTTCATATTCAGCGGGTTGAACCAGGAAGTATATAATATATACCCGATTACAAATTGTTTGATTCAAGGAGTTGTGCAAATTAGTAACCCTAGCAATAACAACGACCAGAGCGTGGATGTATTCCCGTACGCGAGTTCTCCTGCCGCACAGTTTGTGTCTGTAGGGACAACAACCATAAACATGCCTCCATTTAATCTCGGCGCCGGCGCGACGGTTACAGGTTCTGTCACGAGACAGCAGGCAGCAATAGCGGAAACGATAAGCGTTACTTTAACAGATGCTGTCAGCGGGGATTCATCAGAATCTGATATCACGTTCTCGAGCACGACACAAAACCTCACGGGGTCATTTACTTTCAGCAACGTTCCGCAGGATAATTACGTTCTTGCCGTGAAATCCAAGAACTATATGACGGTTGTACAGAATATAACCATTCCCCAGACAGCAAACTCCTACACAATACCCTCAATCACTTTGTCCAAGGGAGCCACGATAGTCGGAAAGGTTATTACCGATGACGGCATAGGTATAGGCAGCAACATACTTATCCAGTGCATAGCCGATCCTTTTGTAAACGGTTCATCCAAGAGCAGCGACAACGGCGATATAATTATCAGCACCGACACAATAACGAACGGTCAGTTCAGGGTCCCGAACGTTCCGGCAAATCCGGATGGGACAGCCGCTTCTTACAGGGTCTGGGTAACGCTGAAACCGCAGTCAACGGATAACCTGGTCATGGCTACGGTAGCGGGCGTCTCAGTTCCGAATTCACAGGTCAATACTTCGTTTGTGAATCTGATAATGCACAAGGGAACCTCCATAATAGGGACCGTGGTTGATCCAAACGGAAACCCGGTAGGAAACGTGCCTGTAGCAGCATACCCACAGGATGTTCAACAAAGGGCGAATTATAGCATTTCAGCTAATACGGATAATAACGGCAAATTCAAGATAAACGGCGTTTACGCTGGAACCGCACAGCAGCCGATGTCTTGGGAAGTAGCGGTGAATGTGTATCCAAATGACCCGTCAAAACTGGTTGATAGTTCAGTGAGATATGGCACGGAGATCAGAAGCAACATAAATGTTTCAGGTGGCGGGAATGTAGGGGTTGTGCAACTGAGGCCCGCTAATTTGTCACTTACGGGGACCATTGTGGGTTCTCCGGGCACTGCTCTTGTCTGTCCCAACCTGCCTAATATCGTGAGCATATATGGCAATAACTACCCGGGAGCTCTTGTTCTCATTCAAAGCGCCAATGACCTGGCCACTGGCGACCCCATGAGCGGCAAAATGCTAGTTGCCACCTCAAACAGTTCTAACTCCTCGAATGCTTCGTTCGCACAAAGTGGTCTGACCCCTGGTACATATAAGATAAAGGTGTTTACCAGCAGTTATGCCACTTACATTACTACAATCACCTTGGCCAGTTCAACTACAGCGGCGGTTACGGACCTTGGCATTCTTACGCTTACGACCGGTGCGTCTGTATCAGGCACGATCTCTACATTGTCCGGAGGATATATATCGAACAGCGACGCCAGTGAGGTGATCGCAACAACAAAAGATTACAAGAACATGGTGTTTGGGACGCTTAACGTAAACTCTGTTACCAACAATGTGCAGGGTTATTCGATAACGGGCCTTGTTCCGGGCGCTTCGTATTATATCGCGCTTGTTGAACCTGTTTCAAACAAGGTATTTGTCAGCCCGACCGTGGTGTGTGCCACGTCCACTGTCGCCAGTATCACAAATAACATAGTTTATTCCGCGTTGCAACCGATATTCGCGCCGAAAGCGTACAGAAGCACATTATCAGCTGCGACAATTAACCAAACGTTCCAAAACTACAATGTAAATCTTTCTCAACTTGTTAGCGGTAATAGTTATGATGTCTACTTCATCCAAGCATTCATTTCCAAAGCTATTACTGAAAACGCCGCGTCAAGCGTTATTTCGACTACCGGAACCGCGTCAGGAATACTTATACCGATGAGCCTCTCAACTGACAAGACACAGGTGACTGCCGCGTACATTCCATCGCAGAGCGACCGCACTAACGGCAATTTCCCGATTCTGTTCACTGGCCACGATTCCGGCGCTAACTTGGGGCAGCAAACCATCACGTTCTATATAGGTGAGAACAGCAGGAGCCAGCAAATCGTGAACCCGATGATAGGTGGAAACGTTAATATCGGCCAAAACGACAGCTCAGGCTTAAGCGTTCCCGCGGGTTTGCAGATAATCAGCGCATCGGACACCGTTACGGGGGCTATACTGACAGGCGACCAGGCTACAAGTATAGCGCTTTCAAGCGGCACACAGATTAGTGTGCTGGCATATTCATCATCCACGTTGGCTATGTCCGGGCCCGGGATCGGAAAAAAGTTTTCGCCAAAAAGTTTTGAAAGAGCGGTTCCCGCCCCAACAACTTACCCCGCGAACAGCACGATATTGAGCAGCGTGTATGATATGCAGATTACGCTTGTTTCGGGGCCTCTTGCTACTATAGCCCAAAACAGTTCGCTGGGAATTACGATTCAGATTTCCACAATACCAGCCACCGCCTCATTGTCGGACATTAACCTCTATCACTTTAACACTACGACCAACAAATGGGACATGGACGCGGTTTCGCCGGTAATAGATACCACGAACATGGTGTTGACCGCGAATGTCAACCATCTGTCTCAGTTCGCGGTGTTCTATGTGCCGGGGTCTGGTTCTGTAACGGCACCCGTGGGTGCGGTTGCATCAGATCTTGCAAACGTGATCGTATATCCTAACCCGTGCAAGGCAGGTGATGCAAGCTACAACGGCGCCGGCGGCACAGCGGGCCGCATATACTTTGCCAACCTGACACAGGCAGCCAAGATTAGGATATTCACTATAGCCGGCGGACTGGTGTATGAGGTTGACCGTAATGATGCTACGACAGGCATAACATATTGGGATGGCGTAAATAAGAGCGGAAACAGGCTTGCGAGTGGCGTTTACATATATTACATAACGAACCCCGATAACGGCGGTCAGAAGGCTGTCGGGAAACTGGCGATAATTAAATGAGCTGTCAGCTGTCAGTCGTCAGTCATCAGTAAAAGCTAAGGAGCCAAAAGTTCGTTAGCTGAAATCTGATGGCTGAAGTCTGAAAGCTTGAAATGGAGGGAACTGCAATGAAAAAGCTTTTGACATTTCTGGTTGCCGGATTGTTATGCAGCGGGTCGGTTTACGCTGATAAACAGATCAGGGCTGTTGTTTCCGGGCTGAACGGGAAAGTCTTCGTTGACACCGGCTCGGGCTGGCAAAAATGTTACGAGTCCATGATACTCGAGGAGAATTCTACCATAAAGACGGAACCGCGGTCGAAAGTGACGATCCTAATGGATGACAACAGCAAGATACAGCTGAAAGCAAACTCACAGCTGAAACTTACTTCTATATCGACACTGGATAAAGTGATCAATCTTATTAAAGGCAAATCAGTTTTTAAAATATCGAGGCTCTTTAACGGCAGAAAATTTCAGTGCAAAACGCCGGTGGCCGTTTGTTCTGTCAGGGGCACAGAGTTTACGGTGGAAGTCGGCGAGAACAACGAATCGACGTTCAAGGTTTTTAAGGGTCTAGTCGATGTGTCTAACGCCAGCGGAAGCGAGAGCGTTTCCCTGACCGCAAACCAGAAAATAAACGTAACCGAAAATGCTCCGGTTGGTTCGCCCACACCCTTTTCTGTTTCGGACAGCAAAGAAAAAAGTGTCGTGGTAAGAGAGGCTATAGCTTATGATGTGGGCCTTCAAGTATCTGCTGAGATGACCAAAGAGGCCGTGCAAAAAGCCGCTGCTGATGAGATGAGGCTGTCTCAGTATCAGGAGGGGAAAACAATAATAGATGTTTTTGGACAGAGGGTGAATATTTCGGAATATATT
>CAZSIW010000256.1:0-4120 GCA_964606755.1 uncultured Elusimicrobiales bacterium
GCCGCGAACGTGAACGCCTCCAGCGGGTTTGACACGGTCATCGTATTGCACGCCGGTTACGGCAACGAGAGCACAGCCGGAGATTCAGGCTATTCAAACCCCGGAGATATATGGTCGGTTCAGGTCGATCTCATTTATTACGGCACGCCAAACGGGTTCAGTTACGGAATTGTCGTGCCCGCGATGGAAGACCCGGACCCCGATACCGTTCCGCGCGGGGTTATGTGCCACGAGTTCGGGCATTACCTGGGGCTTCCCGATCTTTACAACACAGCCAGCGAGAATTCCGTTGTCGGTTTATGGTGCCTGATGGACGACGGTGCGTGGCAGAACAACGGTTATAACCCGACACACCCGTGCGTGTGGTGCAAGCAGTATCTCGGCCTGGTCACCCCGCAGGTTATTTCAAGCAGTGAACAAGTTTCCGGTGTTTCTCCCGTTGAAACCTCGTCTTCGGGCGTGTACCAGCTGAACGTCTCCAACAACCCGGGCGAGTATTTTCTCGTGTGTTTTACAACGACGTCCCCGTATGATCAGGAAGACCCGGGCACGGGTGTTTTGATTTATCATATTGATGAAGGCTCGATAAGCGGTTGTTATCCAAACGGCAGCGGCACTTCGCCTGACGGGCCCGAAACGTTCACCCAGAGAATGACATATAATGATATCAATACTTCAACGGTCGCGTTTACTGTCGCGTTAATTACCGCGCAGAGCAGTAATATTATCGGAATGCCAACGGATAACCCTTACGAAGGCGGCCCGGGGGACACGTGGCCTCAGCCGGGTATCCTCACTTTCGCCGCTCCCCTGTCGAATTCAGTCAACGGAAATACCACGGGAATCAGCATATCGAACTTCGTGCTCTCTTCATCGGCGGCGGGTTTCTACGCGGCCGCCAGCTCGGTTTCAACAAGCCAGCCGGGCGGTACCACTACGACAGTCGCGGGAGGGGCGGGTGTTGCGGCCGCGCGCGTTTATCCTAATCCTTTTATACCGTTCATGCATCACACTGGCCTGACTTTTGATAACCTGGCTGCCGGGGCAAGAATAAAGATATTTAACAAAGCGGGAGAGCTTGTGCGCGAGGTTTCCGACAGCGGCGGCACAGGCAAGATAAACTGGGACGGCACGAACGATAACGGCTCAATGGTAGCGAGCGGAGTTTATATAGCTTACATACAGGGTTCAGCAGGCACGACATCTTTAAAATTCGCTATAATTAAGTGAAGCAAGATGGGTCTTTAGCATAAAATCTGTCTGCAGGAGTGATATTATGAAAAAAATTTTTCGAATTCTCTTTTTGCCGGTCATGATGGGGATTGTATTTCCCGTCGTTTCTTCGGGCGCTGATTTCAGCAACGGGTGTTTCTGGATAGGCGAGGGGCTTATTTCGGGCAACGTAACCTACCAGATCGGCGGGCAGGTCACTTCTCCACAGCCGGGCGGTTCAAGCTCCAATCCGTTCCCCATAAGCAAACTGCAATGGCCGCTGAATGTGACGGTTCTCACGCTGGGCGCATTAATACCCGTCGCGGCGAACACGGAGATAGGCGCGGAGTTTTCAAAGAACGTCACATCGTATTCGGGCAAAATGCAGGATTCGGACTACGATTATGACACAGCGGGAAACGCTTCCCTTGGCACCTATTCCCAGAACGACGCCGATGTTCAAACCATTACCGCGGACATCGATCTGCGCTATTGGATGACCGCAACTACAATGGATTTCGGAGCAGAGGTTGCCAGCAATTATACCGCGCGCATGGGGATAGGCGGCGGAGAACTATATCAGAAATTCAATTGGACAGCGAGCAACCTAAACCAGACGGATATCGATCAGGGCGGCGTTGTGGAAACACAAAGCGGCCTGATAGGAACCTACAGCGCCGTCACCAGCATGCCTTACCTCGAAGTGCTTGGAAAGATCGAGAAACCAAACGTTATGTCGCTTCTCCTGCGCTTCGGGTATTCTCCTTTTGCGTCCGTAAACGATTGGGACGACCACTTGCTCCGCCAAATATCCGCGACATCCAGCTTATACGGCAGCGCATATAAAGTATCTTTCCAGGGAACATACGATTTCGCGCCAAACTGGTTTTTGTCGGGCAAATACGATCTGGTATATTTTGACCTGACCGGCACCGAAAGTGATCTGGTGTACGGGAACGCGGATGTGGCAAACGGCAATAACCAGGGTGATTCATGGACAATACAGCACGAAACCTCAAGCACAAACTACATGATGGCCCTGAGCATAGGCCGGCGGTTTTAAACCTGTCAGAGCACTAAACACAAATAAATTAAAAGAGAAAAGAAATGAGAAAATCAAAACTAACATCACAGGAAAAAGATATAGAAAAAGATCTTTTAGACGGCATCTATAAACCCATAACAAAAAGCGAGTTTTATTCCATATCGGTATTTGTGTTATACCCGAGGTCGTAATCGGTATCCAGTGAAGTTATATGTGCCTATACCTATTCTCTAATCTCTTTTCTCTATTCTCTGATGTATTGACTCCAAACTTTTCAATTTGATAGAATTCAGCCATAGCACTCCTCAAAACGGTTAGGGGGAAACCGAATGCCTGAGATCGCCGCCGAACCATTATTTCAAGATCAATATTTTTCAATAAAAACGCAACCATATTGCTTTCGCGGTATGGTTTTTTTCAGTTTCGCGGAGGAACTTTGTTTCCGCGCAGGAGCAGAATGCGAAGATGAACCGGGAATTCCGCACAGGGTATTAAAATGGCAATAAAACACATCTCTTTCCGGAACAGGAAACTCAATTTTTATTCTATACAGTGCGGCTTTTACGCCGTGGACAGCGACATAGCGGCGTTTCTGAGGATCGGCAGGAGCGCGCTGCTGAGCGAATCCTATGCCCGCAACAAGGACTATCCCGTAGGCGTCAGGATAGAGCTTACGGATGACGATTGCAGTTACGCCGGCGCGGTGCGGGAAGGCGATAACAATGTGTACGGCTTCAGCCTTGAGGGCGTGATATTGCTGGCCTACGGCATGGACAGGGGCGGGATGTGCTCTAATATAGCCGTGAAACTTTTCGGCGAAGGCTCGATGCTGCACAAGAGGATACTGGGAAAGTATGCCGATAAAAAGTTCTGGGAAGAGTTCAGGGAATCAAATAAAAAATGGCTGGTAGATCTGGCGCTTAGCAGGAATAAATTTCTGGATAATACGTATGACTCGCTTTGCGGAGTGGTAGCAAACAGCGTTGACCTGGCTTACAGTATGCTCAAGGAGTTGGAAAAAGAGATGTTGCCGATGTTTTTCTGGTCGGTCAGCGTGCCTCCAGCAATGAAATCACTGGCAAACACCCGAGAGAGGAAAGAGAACAAAATAAAGTTCATTTCAGTCAATGGAAAAAAGTTGAAACTGTTCTATCTCAGGGAAGATTATTATGCGCTTGACACCGACCTCGCGGAGTTCTTCGGGGTGGAGAGGAAGTATATGCTCCGGCAGGCATCGAGTGATCGTTCGGATTACACCGACAAGGAGCGCATATATCTTAATAGGGACGAGCTTAAAGAGCCGGGATCATGCAGCAGGCAAAGGGCCGCCTTCAACCCGGAAGGGATAATGATAACGGCGATCAAGCTTAACAGGGGAGAAACAAGCAGGAAGCTGGCTTACGAGGCGCTGAGAGAAAGCTCGAAAATGGTGAAGACACTTAGGGACAGCACACTTTGGTCACGCTGGATATTGGTTTACAGATCGTGGTTCAACTGGTGGATGATCGAAAGCGAGCTTAAAAAACACAAGCTTTCCGATGAAGAGAGGGAAAAGTATGAAAGCGACCTGGATTACCACTCAAGGGAGATCGAAAGCCTGATATGGGAGAAAAACAACGTGTTCAGTTTGTTGGATCACGCCCGGATAGTCAAAAATATGGTAAAAGACGTGCCGCCCGAAATAAAGGATTTCACGTTCCCGTACGTGGACCAGCTGTAGCCTGCCCGGAATTCACTATCACGTTTTTTCTGCCTTATATAACCACCGTTGACTCTTTGTAATTAGACCTTATCCGCTGTCGTATACCGCACTCCTTGCGAGTGCGGAGGAGACGCCGTAGTCCGTTGTTGGAAAACGGTTGC
>CAZSIW010000257.1:0-1433 GCA_964606755.1 uncultured Elusimicrobiales bacterium
GCTTGACGAGCAGACCCTGCTTCAGATAGCCTCAACCACACAAGGAAAATATTTCAGGGCGACAGACACAAAGACCCTGCACGACATATTCAAACAGATAGACCAGATGGAAAAGACAGATATAAAGACCGTAAAATACACAAAATACAGGGAACTGTTCTATTACCTGCTTTTCCCGGCGCTGTTACTGCTTGGGTTTGAGCTGGTAATATCAAACACCTGGTTGAGAAAGATCCCATGACAGACTGTAGACCACAGACCATAGACTAACTTCAAAATTCACAGTCATGACGACTTTTTGGTTTTTGATTTCGGTCTGTGGTCTATGGTCTATAGTCTATGGTCTGGAGTTGTTATGAAATTCGCATACAATTACTTATTATCTCTTCTTATCTTAATACCTGTCGCGGCGTTCTTCTGTATTATCGCTTACGAGAACAGGAAGAAAGCGATGCGCGTCTTCGCTGAAGGCTCGATGATCTCAAGGATCACGACGGCGAGCTTTGCCAAGCAGAAGATAAAGATCGCCCTGACGCTCTGCGCCCTGTTGTTTTTCGTGCTGGCGGCGGCGCGGCCGCAGTTCGGCACAAAGCTTGTCGAGGTTAAAGAAAAAGGCGCCGACGTAGTGCTGGTGGTGGACGTCTCTGCAAGCATGCTCGCACAGGACGCCAACGGCGGGCCAAGCCGACTCGTCACCGCAAAAAGGATATTGACCGATATAATCCGCAACCTCGGCGGCAACAGGATAGGCATAATAGCTTTCGCGGGGACGGCTTTCTGGCAATGCCCGCTCACGCTGGACCTTTCCAGCGCGAACATGTTCCTTGATATAATGGACGAAAACCTTATACCGATGGGCGGCACCGCCATAGGCAGCGCCATAAGGCTTGCGGACAGCGGCCTTGAGAAAACGCCTCCCGGCTCGAAATCGATAGTGCTTATCACGGACGGCGAGGACCACAACAGCGACCCCGAGGGCGCGGCAGAGGAAGCGGCGAAACAGGGCGTAAAGATATTTACGATAGGCATCGGCAACCCCAACGGGGAGCCCATACCTCTTACCGATGAGAACGGCAATTTTTCGGGATATAAGAAAAACAAGAAGGGCGATGTCGTGATGTCTAAAATGGACGAGGCGCTGTTATCGAAGATAGCTTCCGTCACCAACGGCGCGTATTACAGGGCTGGCTCGGGGTTTCTAGACACCTCCGAGCTGATGGACAGGCTGAACGGCATGGAGAAAAGGCAGCTCACCGCTAAATCGAACCGCGAGTACGAAGACAGGTTCCAGATACCTCTCTTCATCGGCCTGCTCCTGCTCATAGCGGAGATGCTTATTCCAGAAACGAAGAAAAACAGAGAAGAGAGAATAGAGACTAGAGGATAGAGAAAAACACAATCATGAACCCAATCTCAAAGCTCATGCTATATAA
>CAZSIW010000257.1:1443-4111 GCA_964606755.1 uncultured Elusimicrobiales bacterium
CTTCGCACTACATTATTGCAGATAGTGGTTTTTTCTATTCTCTCTTCTCTATCCCCTATTCTCTGTCTCGCCGGCGTAAGCGGCGAGATCAATTCGGGCAACAGTTATTACAAGGACGGGCAGTTCGATAAGTCGCTGGACAAGTACAGGGACGCGCAGATAAGGGAGCCGGACAACCCTGTCATCCACTACAACTCCGGCGACGCGCTCTACAAGATGAACAACTATGATGAGGCCCAGGGCGAGTACAACAAGGCGCTTTCGACAAATATCCCTGCATTAAAAAGCAGAGTTTTGTATAATCTGGGCAACAACGCCTACAGAAAGGGCGACAACGATCAGGCTCTTGAGTATTATAAGAAGGCACTGGAAGTGGACCCCAACGATGAGGACGCCAAGTACAACTACGAGTTCCTCAAAAACGCGAAGCTGAACCCGCAGAAGAACAAGAACGACAAGGGAAAGGGAAAAGACAATAAGGACAAGGATAAAGACAAATCAAAACAGGGCGACAACAAAAACGATAAAGATAAGAACGGGCAGTCCAAAGAGGACAAACAAAAAATGTCCAAAGAGGACGCGCAGAGGATACTGCAATACTTTGATGAATCTGACAAAAACAACGCGAAGAAACGCAAGATGAGCATGCCGAAAATGCCGAAGAACGAAGAAGACTGGTGAAAACGGCAGAAAATAGAACGACAGAGAATAGAGAAAAAGAAAAAACATGAAACAAATCTACAGACTAATAAATCATAAATTTATCCGCACCGCGTCTTTGCTGGTTGTGGTGTTCCCTATTCTCTTTTCTCTTTTCTCTATGCTCTGCCCACTTTACGCCGCGGACGACATACAGATATCGGCTTCGGTGGACAGGAACGCTGTGTCACTGAGCGACCAGATCATACTCCAGGTAGCCGTGTCAGGCAACGCCTCAAGCATTCCGGACCCGCAGATACCCAAGCTGGACGATTTCACCGCATATTCTTCCGGCAGATCGCAGAACGTTTCGATAATTAACGGAAAAGTCTCAAGCAGTGTGGTCTTTAATTTCATACTCGTCCCGAAAACCTCGGGCAAATTCACCATACCGCCGATCCTGCTCAACTACAACGGCAAGACGTACCAGACGACGCCCATGGACATAACGGTCTCGAACCAGGGCAGGCCGCAGATCCCGCAGGGAGGCCAGGAATCGGAAGTTCCCGGAGAAACAAAACAGAAAGGCTCCGACGCCATTTTTGTCACGGCAACGGTTAACAAACAGTCCGCGTACGTCAACGAGCCGATAACCTACACTTTCAAATTTTTTTACAGGGTAAACATCCTTTCGCGGCCGCAGTTCGTGCCTTCCGATTTCACCGGCTTCTGGACCGAGGACCTGCCGCCTAAACAATACACCACTACCATAAACGGAAGAAAATACGGCGTAAGCGAGATTTCTCTTCTTCTTTTCCCCACGAAGCCCGGGCCGCTCAAGATAGGCGAGGCCTCCATACGCTGCCAGGTGCAGGATTTCGGCAGGTCATCGAACCCGTTCGATGACGATTTCTTCGCCGGTTTCTTCTCGCAGGGGCAGGAGAAAGTGCTTTCGACCAAAGCCCTCACGGTTAACGTAAGCGCTCTGCCCGACAAGGGCAAACCCTCGGATTTCTCCGGCGCGGTCGGCAAGTACAGCATCGAGGCGTCTGTAGACAAAAAGAGCGTAAAGACGAACGAGCCTGTTTCTCTCAAGATAACCGTCTCCGGCACGGGCAACATGAAAGGCGTATCGGAACCGACCTTGCCCGACTGGTCTGATTTCAAGAAATACGAGACCGTCAACTCCCTCAACGTGAACAAGGATTCGGGCGAGCTGAAAGGCTCGAAGACGTTTACAACTGTCATTGTGCCGCTGACTGCGGGCACAAAAACCATATCCGGAATATCTTTTTCATATTTTAACCCTGCCAAAGGCGCTTACGAAACTATCAGATCGAACCCGATAATCCTCGCTGTGGCCCAGGGGCAGGCCCCCGCGCCGCTTGCCCAGGTGTCTGGCACGTCGTCGGCCAGAGCGCTCAACGACATACGGGTCATGAATAAGGACATCACCTTCATAAGACTTCCCGCGAAGCTTATATTTTATTCCGGCCCGGTTTACACGAAATTATGGTTCATACTTATAAACACCCTTGCCGTGTTCGGCTATGTGTTTTTTCTAGGCTATTTCAAGTGGCAGGAAACGCTGAGCGAGAACGTGGCCTTCGCCCGGAGTTTCAAGGCCTCCGGCGTGTCCAAAAAATATCTCAAGCAGGCGAAAAAACTGCTTAATTCTTCCAGATCTATAGAGTTCTACACGGCGCTTTCGAGAGCCTTGACGGAATACATCGCCAACAAGACTAACACCTCAGCCGAGGGGCTGACGTTCGCGATGATAACAGAGCTGTTGACCAAAAAAGAGATATCTTTAGAAACTCTGGGCCTGGTGAAAGAAATACTGGACGAGTGCGACATGATACGTTTTGCGCCTGCGAGCGTGACCGCGGATGCGATGGAAGCCATTTTCAAAAAGACATCGGAAACCATTAACAGATTAGATAAGGAGTTTTAAAGTGACGATCAAAGATCAAATAATAAACCTCCGCCCAGCAAGCTGGGCGGTATCAAGCGGAATCCATTTCCCTCC
>CAZSIW010000258.1:0-4093 GCA_964606755.1 uncultured Elusimicrobiales bacterium
ACCGTTTGCATCTGCGCCAGGGCGCGGCGGTTACAAATTTTAAAAGGCGGCTCGACCCTGCTCACGCTGACCGTGCCGAGGCCATGCTTAAGGACCCCTATCACTTTGATTTCCTTGGCCTCGGTGACGAAGCCCGCGAACGCGACATAGAAACCGCGCTTATTCGCCATATCACGCATGTTCTGCTGGAACTTGGCCAGGGTTTTGCTTTTGTTGGCCGGCAGTTTCGTCTTGAGGTTGAAGGCGATGAATTCTTTATTGACCTTTTATTTTATCATACGCGCCTCAAATGTTATGTGGTGGTGGAGCTGAAATCTGTTGCCTTCAAGCCGGAGCACGCAGGCCAGCTTAATTTCTATCTGTCGGCTGTAGACGCCCAGATAAAAGCTCCAGATGATAAACCTACAAAAGGGCTCCTTCTTTGTAAAACCAAAAAGAAAATGGTGGCGGAGTACGCTCTTTCTGGCATTGAGAAACCAATAGGCGTTGCGGAATACAAATTGCTCCGCACTTTACCGGAGCCGCTCGACACATGCCTCCCGTCCATTGAAGAACTGGAGGCACAGCTTTCCATTGATCTCGAAAAGAAAAGCGAAAAATAGTCTGCATAGTAGGTGAAGTATGAAAAGTTATTAAAGATAAGTATTGTGTCCCCGGAATTCCGAAACTTTCATTTTGACAGGAGTGTTAATATGCTTTACAGAAAAATGCCGAAAAGCGGCGACAATTTATCTTTGCTTGGTTTTGGATGTATGAGGCTGCCTGCAAAACGCGGCAAGGTTGACGAACAAAAGGCTATAGAATTAATCCGCTATTCCATAGACAAGGGCGTAAACTATGTTGATACCGCCTGGCCCTACCACGGCGGCCAAAGCGAAGTTGTCCTTGGAAAAGCGCTCAAAGACGGCTACAGGCAAAAGGTTAAGATTGCCGATAAACTGCCTGTCTGGCTCTGCCGCAACAGGGAAGATATGGACTATTACCTCGGCGAGCAGTTTAAGCGCGTAGGCGTAGATGTGTTCGATTATTATCTTATCCACTCACTTGATGGCAGTTCATGGGAAAAGGCGAAACAGGCCGGCGTTATAGATTTTATGAACAAGGCCAAAGAAAGCAAAAAGATAGTCAACGCGGGTTTTTCTTTCCACGGGGCAAGGCACGAGTTCAAAAAGATAATAGATGAATACAACTGGGATTTCTGCCAGGTGCAGTTCAATATACTTGACGAAAACGACCAGGCCGGCATAGAGGGTGTCAGGTATGCCGCTTCAAAAAATATCGGGGTTATCGTAATGGAACCCCTGCGCGGGGGCGCTCTGGCGGGCAGGCTTCCGGCCGTAGTCGAGAAAGTTTATAAAACCTCTCCAAAACAAAGAAGCAACGCCGAATGGGCTCTGCGCTGGGTAATGGACCATAAAGAAGTCGTCACCGTCCTTTCCGGTATGGGCGAGAAAAGCCAGGCAGAAGAAAATGTAAGGATTGCGGGCGAGGCCGTGCCGGGCTCACTAACCAAAGAAGAATTATCCATAGTAAAAACTGCCGCCGAAACTTTCAGGAAACTAATGAAGGTGCCCTGCACCGGCTGCCAGTACTGTATGCCCTGCCCCGCCGGCGTAAATATTGCCTCGGCATTTTCGTTCTATAATAACAAGTACCTTTTTAAACAGGGTTTTATGAACAGGGCAATGTATCTGGTGCAAAACGGCGGCCTGATGGGAAAAACACCATCCCTGGCGGGCCAGTGCGTCAGTTGCGGCGTGTGCAAAACGCATTGCCCCCAGAAAATAAATATCCCGGTGGAACTCGTTAAAGTAAAAAAAGAATTCGAAGGATTCCTTTTAAAACCGATGTTGTTCCTGTTGAACCTTATGTTCTCAGCAGGCAAGAGGAAAAGAAAGTGAGTGGGGCGATGGTCAAGACCCTAAAGAGATATAAGTAACGCCTGACACGGAAACGGAAATAAACTTATATTGTTTTGGAGGTGTGTTTGTGAAGAAGATACTTTGCGGGATGATTGCGCTGTCTTTTTGTATTGGTTGTTCTACGTCTAGTAAATATCGGGCTGGTCCAAATGAAATAACACTTTTACAATTGCAAGTAAAAGATCTTAATGAAAAACTAGCTGCAGCAAATGAAGAATTATATAAATATAAGCATAAAGAAGTTAATGATATAAAAAAGCCTTTCATTCATGATATCGAAATAATAAACTCAGAAACTGGCGGAAAGGATTTTAAAGTTGGTCTGGGCGGCAAAATTAAACTGAAGGCTATCCCTCATGCCTATGATAGTAATGGAATTGATGTTGGACCAAAAACAGAAAATTTCAATCCGAAATGGACTTCAGATTTGGGAATAGTCATTCCTTCTACCGGCACAGAAATTACATATGTTGCGCCTTTTTCTGATGCGAGTGCTGATGGAGGTGGATGGCGAATAGATTCGAAAATTACAGTCTCACAAGAAAGCTCAGAAGGGAAAGTGATTACAAGTGCTGTGCGTATCGTATTCAAGAAGTAGATAATTTGAAAAAATGGGGTCAGGTTTGCGATGCTACAATTGCGCAATGTGTGATTGCAAGACATGACCCTAAAGACTCACACAGAATTTGTAGTGGAACTCTCATGTTTAAAGAAAGGAGAAATTTATGGCTAAGCCACGAATATTGGTAAGTTCTACATGTTCAGATCTATACCTAATAAGAGAGCAGTTGCGCGGTCTCATTGAAAATTTTGGTTATGAACCGGTACTTTCGGAAAATTCAGATGTCTATTATTCTCCCGATTTGCACGTACATCTATCATGCATAAAGGAGATTCATAACTGTGACATGATTGTTTTAATTGTTGGGAATAGGTTTGGAAGTTCATTTACAGAAGACTGTAAACATTCAATCACTCAGGCTGAGCATGATGCTGCTTTTGTGTCGAGTCTTCCAATATTCGCATTCATTGACGAAAAAGTGCTACATGATCATGAGATTTATCGGAAAGTTTTAGAAAAACATCATGGTAGTCCTGTAGAACAAAAACAGTTATTAGCTCAAATACCATTCGCTTCACAAACTGATATAAGAGTGTTTCATTTTATAGATGATATTATAAGAAAAGTTGTTAATAATGGGTACTTCCCATTCAAAAACTTTCAAGATATCGAAACTTCTCTAAAAAAGCAGTGGTCTGGTATGTTGTTTGACTTTTTGAAAGAAAGGAAGGAAAAGAACACTAACCAAAATATGTTAAATCTGCTATCACAAATAGAAATTGCTACTGAGAAAGTTGAAAAAATAGTCGGATTGCTTGCAGAGAAAACGATACCACAGGACATTGTAAGCTTAAGGTCTATTGATTATGTCGCTAATGAAAAACGCCTCCATCTTGTTCTAATGCAAATATGGAATGCTTTTGTGCTTGATGCCAAAGCAACAAGAATACTTAAACGGTTGCCTAAAGAAGAGATTGTTAAGCTAAGAAAAATACTAATTGAAGGAGGTGACATAATTGATCATAATAGCTTAAGGAAGCTACTACAAAGAATCGGTGTTGTTGAACACAATAGACACTTTATGCACTATTTAATCGATGTGCGTATATTAGAGCTCAGAAAAATAAGTGAGAAAAATAAAATACTTACAGATTATATTGATAAAGCTATTTTCGAAACGCTTTTTATCTCGGTTCAGAACTCCAAAGATTAGAAAAATAATTAGTGAAACATAGTACAACGCGAAGGTAAAAGAATAATTAAGTAATGTGTCACCGGAATTCGATGGTATATTAATGCAACCAGGTGAAATCCCAGGCTGTGGCGGTGAGATTGATGTTGCAATAACGACGCATCGCAATGGTTTCGAATGGATACAGCAAAAAAAATTAATCGGTGAAAGAGTGTAGCTGCTTGATATATAAGTGGAGCAAATCACATGAAACAAGTCGGTGCAAATCTGATCAAGAAAACCCAGTTATTCGAAGATGGATTTGGCTGGATAATTCCAATAAAAAGGTGTCATGTATATGGAAAAACAAAAGAGTTTTTTTAAGAGGCTTAATATCTCTTCCTCTGTTGGCAAAAAAGACCTAGATAATCGTTTTAT
>CAZSIW010000259.1:0-4074 GCA_964606755.1 uncultured Elusimicrobiales bacterium
CGAAGTCGTTCTCAAAGATAATAGAGCAGGTGAAAAAAGCCGAGCACGAGGGTTACCAATTCGAAGATGCCGACGGCTCATTCGCGCTCCTTACAAAAAAGGCTATGGGGAAATACAGGCCTCTTTTTACATTGAAGAGTTTCCGCGTGAGCGTTGAAAAGGACGAGGCGGGCGTGATCGTGTCAGAGGCCACGGTAAAGCTCGATGTCAACGGGAAAGAGGAGCACACGGTCGCGGAAGGCGACGGCCCGGTTAACGCCCTGGACGGTTGTTTGAGGAAAGCGCTCAAGCAATTTTATCCAGAAATAAGCGATGTGTCACTGACCGATTTCAAGGTGAGGGTCATAAACGCTGGCGCGGGAACGGCGGCAAAGGTCCGCGTGCTGATAGAATCGAAAGACAAGGAATCGTCGTGGGGAACCATAGGCGTTTCTGAAAATATAATAGAAGCATCCTGGCAGGCGCTTGTGGATGCGGTGGAATACAAACTGCTTAAAAAATAGACTTTAGACCATAGACCATAGACTATAGACTATGGTCTAAAGTGCAAACAATCAAATAGAGTTAATTGATTTTAGTCTGTGGTCTATAGTCTATGGTCTGTAGTCTCACTCCGGAGGAGAAAATGCGCAGCAACGAGATCAAGAAAGGTGCAGTCAGAGCCCCAAACCGCTGCCTTATGTATGCTACGGGCTTAAGCCCGAACGACATGGGTAAACCTTTTATCGGGATCGCATCGTCATTTACCGATCTTGTGCCCGGTCACATAGGAATGAGAGACCTTGAAAGATATATAGAGCGAGGCATAGCCGCCGGCGGCGGGGTGCCGTTCATTTTTGGAGTGCCGGCCATATGCGACGGCATTGCAATGGGCCACGGCGGAATGCACTATTCTCTTCCCTCAAGGGAGCTTATAGCGGACATGGTTGAGTCGGTCACAAAAGCGCATTGCCTTGACGGCCTTATCCTTTTGACCAACTGCGACAAGGTCACGCCGGGTATGTTGATGGCGGCGGCCCGTTTGAATATTCCCGCAATCGTTGTGACAGCGGGCCCGATGCACACCGGTATGTACAAGGGCAAACGCCGTTCGTTCGTGCGCGACACGTTCGAAGCGGTCGGACAGTTCGTCGGCGGAAAAATGAAAGAGCAGGAGCTGACCGATCTTGAGATGGCGGCCTGTCCCGGCCAGGGTTCGTGCCAGGGGCTTTACACCGCCAACACAATGGCGTGTCTCACGGAAGCGATGGGCATGTCTCTTACCGGCTGCGGGACCGCTCTGGCGGGAACTGCTAAAAAGCGCCGCATCGCCTACGATTCGGGCATCAGGATAGTTGATCTGGTCAAGCAGGGAGTTACGACTAGAAGGATACTTACTCAGAACGCGTTCAGGAACGGAATTCTCGTGGACATGGCGATCGGGGGATCTACCAACACGGTGCTTCATCTGCCGGCCATAGCCAACGAAGCTGGGATAAAACTTCCGCTTGAGCTCTTCGACGAAATATCCAAGACCACGCCGAATATAACTCATCTTGAGCCGGCGGGCGACCATTATATGGAAGATCTTGAATACGCAGGCGGTGTTCCCGCCGTCCTGTCGTGTTTTGTCAAGAAGCTTGCGTCGTCCGTTACGGTCGGCGGAAGGAATATCCTTGAAATAGCAAAAGAGAGCAAGGTTCTCGATACGGACGTCATCAGGTTTGCCAAGCCGTATACAAAGGAAGGCGGCATTGCGGTGCTGACAGGGAACATCGCGCCGGATGGCTGCGTCGTGAAACAGGCGGCGGTATCGGACAAGATGAAGGTGTTCACGGGAAAAGCCCGAGTATTTGATTCCGAAGAAGCCGTGATGGACGCGATAATGAAAAAGAAAATAAGCAAAGGCGAAGTATTGATAATACGTTACGAGGGTCCGCAGGGCGGCCCGGGCATGAGAGAGATGCTGGGGCCCACAAGCGCCATCCAGGGTCTGGGCCTGGCTGATCACGTTGCCCTTATCACAGACGGCAGATTTTCGGGCGGCACGCGCGGTCCGTGCATAGGCCACGTATCGCCGGAAGCAGCTGCTGGCGGGCCTTTGGCAGCGCTAAAAGACGGCGACATAATAACGATCGATATACCTAAACGGCAGATAAACGTCAGGTTGACCGAGACTGATATAAACGTGAGGCTTGCCAAGTGGACGGCGCCTGGGCCGAAATTCAAGTCCGGGTATCTCTCAAGGTACGCAAGGCTAGTTGAATCGGCAAGCACGGGAGCAATTTTAAAATAGAGAAGAGAGAATAGAGGCAAGAGAATAGGGACTAAGAACGGCAGAGAATAGAGAACAAGATTTTGATTTTCTCTAACCTCTAATCTCTGATCTCTAGTCTCTGTCTCCGGAGGAGACCAAATGCAAAAAACTGGAGCTCAGATATTAGTTGAATGTCTATTAAGGGAGAAAGCAGAGGCCGTGTTCGGGTATCCCGGCGGACAGGTTCTGCCCATTTTTGACGCCATACACGGATCAAAACTGAATTTTATACTTACCAGGCACGAACAGGGCGCGGCGCACATGGCTGACGGTTACGCCCGCGCGACCGGAAAAACTGGCGTTTGCCTGGCCACGTCCGGCCCGGGGGCTACAAATCTTGTCACAGGTATAGCGACCGCCTATATGGATTCGGTCCCGATGGTCGCTTTCACGGGCCAGGTGCCAACTAATATGATCGGTAACGACGCTTTCCAGGAAGCCGACATCACTGGCATCACGCGTCCCGTCTCAAAACATAATTTCCTCGTTAAAGATGTCAGGGACCTCGCAAAGACCATTAGGGAAGCTTTCCACATAGCCTCCACCGGAAGGCCGGGGCCTGTGCTTGTTGACATTCCTGTTGATGTCCAGCGCGCCACCTGTGATTTCGTGTGGCCGGAGAAAGTCGATATACGTTCCTACAAACCTGTTTACAAGGGTAACCCCGACCAGATAAAGAAGGCGGCTGCACTCATAAACGAGAGCAAGCAGCCAGTTCTTTATATAGGCGGCGGAGTCGTTATTTCCAAAGCTTCGAAAGAGGTCATCGAACTCGCGAAGAAGGCCCAGATACCTGTTACGGCTACTCTGCTTGCAAAAGGTGTGTTCCCTCAGGACTCTGAACTTTTCCTTGAAATGCTCGGCATGCATGGCACCTATTACGCAAACCACGCGATGCAGAATTCTGACCTTATAATATCGGTCGGGGCGCGGTTTGACGACCGCTGCACCGGCAAACTCGATATGTTCGCCAAAAAAGCCAAGATCGTCCACATAGACATCGACCCGACCTCTATATCAAAGAGCATAAACGTGGACGTGCCCATTGTCGGCGACGCGAAAATGATCCTTGTTGAACTGAACAAACTCGTTAAAAAGAACACTCACAAGGGGTGGATGGAAACTATAAAGAAGTGGAAAAAAGCGCACCCCCTGAGCTACAAAAATGATGACAAGCTCAGGCCCCAGTACGTTATTGACACCATTTCAGAGCTCACGAAAGGCAACGCTATCGTAGTCACCGAGGTCGGCCAACACCAGATGTGGTCGGCTCAATACTATAAGACCGACAGGCTCAGGCATTTCATAAGCTCGGGCGGTCTTGGAACGATGGGGTTCGGGTTTCCCGCAGCAATAGGCGCCAAGGTGGCATACCCTAAAGAGCTCGTTATAGACATAGCTGGTGACGGCTCCATACAGATGAACATTCAGGAACTAGCGACCGCGGTCCTCAACGGGATCAATGTCAAGGTCATAATACTTAACAACGGATACCTGGGCATGGTGCGCCAGTGGCAGGAGCTGTTCTACGGCAAACGGTATTCCGGGGTCTGCCTGAGCCGCGGTTCGAAGTGTCCGGATATATGCAACGAACCCAGGAAAGAGTGTTTCCCGTACGTGCCGGATTTCGTTAAGGTCGCTGAAGCTTACAACGCCATTGGACTGAGATGCGAAAACAAAAAAGACGTTGTAAATACACTGAAAAAAGCGTTTTCAACTGACAAGCCAGCTTTTGTCGAGTTCGTGGTTGAGGAAGAGGAAAACGTCTTCCCCATGGT
>CAZSIW010000260.1:0-4058 GCA_964606755.1 uncultured Elusimicrobiales bacterium
CTGGGAAAGGAGTACGCCCGGCTGGCGGACGCGTATCTTCTGATCCTTGAAGACCCTCTTATAACCAGGGACGTCGTTAAAAAAATAACCGATGAAGCGGTGAACGCGGAATACGCGTTGTTCAAAATACTTGACAGGGTAATACGCTCTTTCGAGATGATAGACGACGAGTATTTCCGCGAAAGAAAGCACGATATTCAGGACGTCGGTAAAAAGATACTGCACCAGCTCATGGGCAAACAGAAGCGCGCCCTTACCGATATCGACGCCGAATCGATAATCGTCGCTCACAATCTGACTCCTTCCGACACTATAACGATGCGCGAGAACATGATAAAGGGTTTTGCCACTAATATAGGCGGGAAAACAAGCCACACCGCCATAGTCGCGCAGGGGCTGGAAATACCGGCGGTGGTGGGCCTGCGGAACGTGACGTCGTCCGTTAAGGAAGGCGATATACTCATAATTGACGGTAACCAGGGTGTCGTTATAATCAACCCGGCCAAGGAAACTCTAGATAATTATCGTCGGGAGATGGAGATACAGCAGGTCCAGATAAGAGAACTTGAGAAATTAAGGGACCTGCCAGCGCAGACAACTGACGGGCACAGGGTCATGATAGCCGCTAACCTTGACAACCCAGAAGAGTTAAAGTCGGTGCTGAGCCATGGCTCCGAAGGCATAGGCCTTTACAGGACAGAGTTCATGTATTTTAACAGGCAGGCCCTGCCGACCGAAGAAGAGCATTATAACAATTACGTCAAGGTCGCCCAGAGAATGATGCCTTACAGCGTCATCATAAGGACAATAGACCTCGGCGGCGACAAGCTTTCAAAACTGGGCCTGAACGGTTTCGCGGAGGAAGCGAACCCGTTCCTGGGTTTGCGCGGGATAAGGCTCTGCCTGAAATATCCGCTGATCTTTAAGACGCAGCTCAGGGCGGCTCTCCGCGCTTCCGCGGAAGGCAGGATAAAGATAATGTATCCGCTGGTTTCGACGGTCACAGAGATCGTTGAGGCCAACAAACTGCTTACCGAGGCCAAGGAAGAACTCTCTAAAGAGGGAAAGAAGTTCGATGAAAATATCGAGATTGGCGCTATGATAGAAGTGCCTTCCGCCGCGATGTCGGCCGACCTGATCGCGAAGGAAGTCGATTTTATGTCTCTGGGGACTAACGATCTTATCCAGTACACGCTGGCTGTGGACAGGGTTAACGAGAATGTCGCGTCGCTTTATGACCCGTTCCATCCGTCGATATTAAGGCTCATAAAGATGGTGATCGAGGCAGGACACAACGCGGGAAAGTGGGTGGGCATGTGCGGCGAGATGGCCGCGGACCCCGCGCTAACCGCGATACTGATAGGTTTGGGATTGAATGAGTTCAGTATTTCACCGGTCCAGATACCTAAGATAAAGAAGATCATCAGAAGCTTATCCCTCATGGAGTCCAAGGCTCTTGTAAAGGAGATGTTCGAGTCTTCCGATTGGGACAGCGCCGTAGCGAAAATCAAAAAACATCCGGTACCTTAACGACAGGGACAAGGGTCAAGGGACTAGGGGCAAGGATTTAATAAATCCAAGATGTTGTCAGTCCTTTACCCTGAACCCTTGCAACTTGACCCTGTATTATAAATTATGAGAATAAGAAACTTCTGTATCATAGCGCATATAGACCACGGGAAAAGCACGCTCGCCGACAGGCTCCTTGAGTTTACCGGCACCGTCGCAAAACGAGACATGATGGACCAGATAATGGACGGCATGGAACTCGAGCGTGAGCGCGGGATAACCATTAAATCAAAGGCCGTCAGGATGATGTACAAGGCTCCGGACGGGAACATGTATAACCTCAACCTTATAGACACTCCGGGCCACGTGGATTTCACGTACGAGGTCTCGCGCGCTCTGGCGGCTTGCGAAGGGGCTCTTCTTGTGGTGGACGCCTCTCAGGGTGTCGAGGCCCAGACGCTGGCCAACTGTTACCTTGCAAAGAACGCGAACCTTAAGATTATCCCGGTTATAAACAAAGTGGACCTGCCAACGGCTGATGTGGACGGCACGCATCTGCAGATAGTCGAGGGCCTGGAGATAATGGACGATCCGATACTCGCCAGCGCAAAGGCCGGGAAAGGAATAGAAGAGATAGTTAACGCGATAATAAAATATATCCCGGCTCCTAAAATAGATACGACGGCCCCTCTTTCCGCGCTGATCTTTGATTCGTTCTACGATTCCTACAGGTGAGTGATCGTCATAGTCAGGGTTTTTGACGGAGAGGTCAAGGCCGGCATGAAGATCATGTTCATGGCGAACAGCGCCAGCTACGATGTTTTGGAGGTGGGGTACATGCAGTTGAAGATGGTGCCCGCGCCAACTCTTAAAGCCGGCGAGGTCGGCTACATCGTTGCAGGAATAAAAGATATTCACGACATAAAAATAGGCGACACAATAACGGAAAAAGCCAGGCCGACTTATTCGCCGCACAAGGGCTATAAGGAAATAAAGCCGTTCGTGTTCGCGGGCCTTTTTCCCGTTAACTCCGCTGATTACGACAGCCTCAAGGCCGCATTGGAAAAACTGAGGCTCTCCGATTCCTCGCTCTCGTATATAGGCGAAACCTCAGCCGCGCTCGGTTTCGGCTTCAGGTGCGGCTTCCTGGGTTCTCTTCATCTCGAGATAGTCAAGGAAAGGCTGGAGAGGGAATTCAGCTTGAATCTGATAGTCACCTATCCCAACGTCGAATACAAGGTGCACACCGCAAAGGAAGTCAAAGAAATAGACAACCCGGCGGATTTTCCGCCTTACGGCGATGTTGTCAGGGTAGAAGAACCGTACGTCATAGCGACTATAATATGCCCTAGCGAGTACATAGGAGCGGTCTTCGAGCTCTGCAAGAACAAGCGCGGCGTCCAGACGCTGTTCCGTTACCTTGACATGAAAAGGGTTATCGTAAAATATGAACTGCCTCTGGCCGAGATAATAGTCGGTTTTTATGATTCTCTCAAATCCGTCTCAAAGGGTTACGCCTCTTTCGACTACGAGCACGTCGGCAACCGCGACGGTGACCTGGTAAAACTGGAGATTCTTATAAACAACGAGGTCGTGGACGCTCTCTCCGTCATAGTGCACAACGAAAAGGCGCAGACCTTCGGCCGTTTCATCACCGAGAAGCTCAAAGACATCATCCCCAGGCACATGTTCGAAATACCGGTCCAGGCGCGGATCGGCAACAAGATAGTGGCCAGGGAAGATATCAAGGCCATGAGAAAAGACGTCATAGCCAAGTGCTACGGCGGTGACATATCGCGGAAGAGAAAGCTCCTCGAGAAACAGAAAGAGGGAAAGAAAAAAATGAGGCAGTTCGGCTCCGTCGAGATCCCGACCGAAGCGTTCGTCGCGGTGCTTAAGCTGGATAATAAATAAAGACGAAATTTGCTCACTGCGTTCGCGAAACTAGAAATTTGTCCCGCTTTGCGGGACGAAATTAGAAGCCTAAGATGTGTCGTCAATTTCGCGAAGCTAATTTCTTTTAGTTTCGTGAGCAAAGCGAACAAATTTCTGCAAATTTTGATGTAAAAGGATATTAATAATGGACATGGAAATTAAGCTGTTGATCGCGGGCGTAATTCTGTTTTTTGTGGCGAGGCTGATGAAAAAGTTTAAAGAGTCTTTTTCCGCTCCGTTCGCGAAAAAATTATACAACGAGGCTTATGAATGGGTGGAGACGGGCTGGTCGGCCGTAATACTGGCGGCTTTCATAATGTTCTTCTTTCTCCAGGCCTTCAAGATACCTTCGGGAAGCATGCGGATGACCCTTCTGGAGGGTGACCACCTCTTTGTCAACAAGTGCATCTACGGTTTTAAAGTTCCTTTCGGGCACGGCAAGAGGATATGGCCCATGAAAAAGGTTTCAAGGGGCGACATCGTCGTGTTCAGGTGCCCGCCGTCGGCGCTTACCGCCGCTGAGAAAGAGAACGGCGTAACGAAGGATTTTATAAAAAGGTGCGTGGCTCTCGCGGGCGACACTGTTGAGATAAAGAACAAGGTCCTTTATGTGA
>CAZSIW010000261.1:0-3414 GCA_964606755.1 uncultured Elusimicrobiales bacterium
TTTACGGGCAGCGGCGCCGGCGGGTTTTCAACCTGCACATGGCGGATAAGGCTGCAAGAGGTCGTAGGGAACATCAGATCGGCGCGTATGACGAAGTTTCCAGGCTGCAACGGAACCATCGCCATAAACCCGCCATAGGGCTCTACCTTCACGGGAGTGCCGTTCAAGCTGAGCGATCCGTGGGGGTCGGCATAACCGCACACGAAGGTCGAACGTATTTCGCCCAGGTTACTTTCTTCGGCCGGGTGCGTAATATACAGTGAATCTTTAGTAATAGTTATCTGCCCGGATGACGCGACCGCAACCGCGGTTGTTGATACGGCAACGGTCGGATCGGCGATTACTCGCCCTGCGCCGCCCACGGCAAGCACAACAACACCAAACAGCATGAAAGCCAATTTAAATTTATTAATATTGATCGCCTCGCTCTATTTTCACTTTCTTAAGAGCTTGAATTTTATGTGTTAGTTTAAAGGGCAGTTCCAGAGAAGCAGTAATTAGGCAAAATTATACAATAAAATCGGGGAAACAAACAAATTTACACAATGGAGGCATGTGGCACGGATAAGGGGGGGGGAGTGAACGATTTCCCGTAGGGGCACAATATCTTGTGCCCTCTGGGACAACAGAATATGCAGATGTGAATTCTTTACAAATGGGATGGAAATGTGGTACAAGAATGTGCTGAAGGGTTACAATATTATGAATATAAAAACCGGCCAAAACAAGTTTTTTCAATATTTTATCAGCATCATGATGGTGGTTGGGGCGACTTTTTTGGGCAGTGTGGCCAAAAGAACGCTCTTGCCAGCGAATATCGTTATTTTATATTTGCTGGTCGTTATTATAACCGCATTTTTGTGGGGCAAGGGTCCGGCGGTGATGACCTCGATTTTGGGTGTTCTGGCTTTTGACTATTTCCTTGTTCCTCCCTATCTTACGTTTGCCGTTACCGATATCCAATATGTTTTCACGTTCGCCGGCCTATTAATTGTGGGGCTGATAATAAGCGGCCTCTCATCAAAAACCAGGCTGCAATCGATCGAAGCGGGCAAGAGGGAGACGCAGACGGCTATTCTTTACCGCTTGAGCAGGGACCTGGCGGCGGCTGATTCTTCCGAAGCTGCTTTGCGCGCGATAAGTGCAAACATCGGAGAGATATTCAGTTGCAGGGTCGCGGTTTTTCTGTTGAAAGGAGACAATATCGCCCCGGAAAGTTTTGACGCCGGTTTCCCAATAGATGAGCACGAGAAAGCTATTGTTGACTGGGTTTTTTCCACGAGCAGGCCGGCCGGATGGGGCACGGACAGCCTGCGTGCGGCAAAGGCGCATTACCGTCCTCTTAAAATATCGCAGGATATCTACGGTGTCTTGGGGATCTTGTTCCAGGAAGGCAAATCAAAACTTGATGAGGATGAAAACGACCTGCTGAACGCGCTGGCGAGCCAGGCGGCGGTAGCGATCCAGCGCGTGAGGCTGGCCGAGGCGTCACGCCAAACGGAAATGGTAAAAGCTACCGAAAAACTGCAGATAGCGCTTTTGAATTCCATCTCGCACGATCTGAGGACGCCTCTAGTCTCCATTAAGGGGGCGTTGAGTAGTCTCCTGCAAGACTCGTCCTCGCTGGACGCGGCTACGCGCAAGGAGCTTTTGGCGACCGCTTACGAGGAATCAGGCCATTTAAACAGGTTGGTTGGCAATCTCCTCGATATGACGCGGGTTGAGGCGGGGACCTTGAAAATTAACCTCAAGCCCTGTGAATTGCGGGATGTGATCGGCACATCGCTTCAAGCGCTAAAAGACAAGCTGGAGGGAAGGGACGTGCAGATAAGCATCCCTAAAGATATGCCGGAGATCCCGATGGATTTTACTCTCATGATGAGGGTTTTCGTGAACCTGCTTGATAATGCCGTTAAATATTCGGCGCAAAAGGCGCCAATAATGATAGCGGTTGCTCTTTTGGAAAACAGAGTCAGTATTGAAATAAAAGACCAGGGTTTTGGAATCCCGCAGGATGACCTGGACCGAATTTTTGATAAATTCTATCGCGCCGTGAAACCGCGGCAGATAACCGGGACGGGCCTTGGGCTTTCCATCTGCAAGGGCATCGTTGAAGCGCACGGCGGAAAGATCAGGGCCGAGAACAACGCGGACAGGGGCGCGACGTTTACTGTTGTTTTGCCGTTAGAATAGTAGACAAGCACGAAATCCGAATTTCGAATTTCGAAAAAATAACCAACAGGCAAAAAGAAAACAGAAAAGTTAAAGTTTTGAATATTTGATATTGCTGTTTTTTTCGAGATTCGAGATTGCGGTTTCGAAATTGTTTTGGATGAGGCATAAATGACAGATAAAGAGAAACTTCGTATTCTGATCGTAGATGATGAAAAAACCATCAGGCGGTTCCTTAAGGCTGCGCTCGTTGCCCACGATTACAGCGTGTCCGAAGCGGTGAACGGCAAGGAAGCCCTGGAGTACGCGGTATCCGCACGCCCCGACCTGATAATTTTGGACCTCGGATTGCCGGATATGGACGGTACCGAGATAACGCGGCTGGTGCGCAGGAGGTCTAAAGTCCCTATTATCATTTTGTCGGTCAGGGAAGACGAATCCGACAAGATCGCGGCGTTGGATGCCGGGGCGGACGACTATCTGACCAAACCTTTTGACGCGGGCGAAATGCTGGCCAGGATAAGGGCTGTGATGAGAAGGCTTATGCCCCAGAGCAAAAACACCGCGTTCAAAGTGAAGAATCTGACAATGGATATAGCAAAACATATTGTGGAAGTAAAAGGGCACGAGGTTCACCTGACGCCGACAGAATACGGCGTCCTCAAGATCCTTGTCCTTAATGCAGGCGGTATAGTGACACAGAGCCAGATTTTGAAAGAGATCTGGGACAAATCGGAAAGCGTTGAAGGCGCCGAACACCTCCTCAGGGTGACAATAAGCAACCTGCGAAACAAAATAGAACCCAACCCGGACAGGCCCGCCTATATTCTTACCGAGCCCGGCGTCGGCTACAGGTTGTTTGCCGACAGTTAAAAATGCAGAGAATAGGGATGGCATCGGCACGGCAAAACCTTTTGGATGCGTCCTGAACACAGCTCTGATTCATATCCTCATTTTCACTCTACAGCCTTAAAAAAAAGACAGATAGAATATATCTGTCTTTTTTTACTCCCGTGCAAAGGCCGGGTTCAGAGATTATAGACGGCGACGTGGTTGGCCGCGGCTTTTGATTCTTTTTTCACTGCGGCGATGTGGGCGCTGATGTGCTCGATGCTGAGGCTGGAGCGGCCCGGGCGTATGCGCAGGAGGCCCGCGCTAACGGACAACAGCGGGAACTGCCGTTGCTGGCCGTTGCGGTCAACGGAAAAGATGAAGCCATTGTCTCGGTCGGTTTCGTTATAG
>CAZSIW010000261.1:3424-4044 GCA_964606755.1 uncultured Elusimicrobiales bacterium
AAGCAATTAACTATCTACAGCACTGCATACAGCCACCAGAACAACAAGGGTTATTTGGCCCAACACTAGCGTTTTTCAGTCCACTTGCACCCGTAGGACAACTAGCAGCGCAAAGAAACGGCCTCGTGGGAGAACCGGGCGATGACGGTATTGATATTGGCGAAGACCGCCTCTAAACCGGCTTCTTTGACCCGGGAACCCACGAAAAAGTCATCGCCGCCTATGTGGCCTACGAAGGATTGGAAATGCAGGAAGGACGCCTTAAGGATGTCCGAGAAAAGCAGGATTATGCGGTCCCCTTCGCGGAAACCGTATTTGTCGTTAAACGGCTTGAAATCGTTGATATCGAAATATGCGTAGACGAATTCGCCGCCTGTTTCCGGCAGCGTGCGGGAGATGTAATCGTTGATAAGGTTGTTGCCCGGGAGCTTCGTCAGGGGGTTCTGGTCGCGCGCCATGGCGAGGTTCTTTTCGTTGAGCACTTTCAAAAGAGAGCTCGCGCTCAGGAAGCCGACGTACCTGCCGCTGTCGGTAATGATGACGCCTTCGCTTTCGCCCTTGCCATCCATGATGAAGAGCTCCAGTATGCTCTCCACCCCGCGGTTGATCTCGCAGACAGG
>CAZSIW010000262.1:0-4043 GCA_964606755.1 uncultured Elusimicrobiales bacterium
CGGAGATGGTGATGCCGGGAGACAACGTGGCATTGGAAGTTGAGCTGATAACGCCTATAGCGATGGAGAAGCAGTTGAGGTTCGCGATAAGAGAAGGCGGCCATACAGTCGGCGCCGGAGTTGTAACAGAAATAATCGAATAAATATAGCAGGGGTAAAGTAGCAAGGAGCAAGGATCTAAAACTACAAAAGGTAATTATAACATCCTTGACCCTTGACCCTGGACCCTGACTTTGGAGTTAAAATGGCATCGAAAAATAGGGTTATAATCACACTTGCTTGTGCTGACTGCAAAAACAGGAACTACCATTACGCGGTCGGTAAAAAGAAAGAAAAAAAGCTTGAAGTAAAAAAGTTTTGTGCTGCGTGCGGCAAGCACACAATGCATAAAGAAGCTAAATAAGTTTGCTAACCGCTCGGGAAAGGGTTCAGCGAACGCGGTGAGCGACGACTAACGGGGAAACCCCGGGTTTCCCCTTATGTAGCATTCGGCAATGAAGATTAAAACATATTCATTGCCGAACAACCCCGCCCTTAGGGCGGGATAAGCCCGAACGCAAGTGAGGGTGCGACGATTGGGGGTATCGGTTAACTGGCTAAACCACCGGTCTCCAAAACCGGAACTGGGAGTTCAAATCTTCCTACCCCCGTTCAGTTGGCGAGGATTTAGGGCAAAAACAGGCGCAGAGGGTCCGGAAACTCGAGTTTCTCCCCAAAAACGTTTAAAAGAGCTCAAATTCGATGGGTTAAAGTTGATCCATTTGATTTTTTGTTTCTATAAATATATAATAGTACGGTAATTTTTTTAACTTGAGGATAGGAAATGGAATTATTTAACCAGTTAATGCAGTTTTTTAGAGAGGCCTATGCGGAACTTAAGAAAGTTTCGTGGCTTTCAAGGAAAGAAGCGATAGCTTCCACCTTGGTTGTCGTTATACTTGTCATTATTATAGCCATATATGTAGGTTTCACTGACTTTGTTCTTGCCAGGGTCCTGGCGGTCTTGCTATAAACTAAGCTTTTGAGAGGATAAAATGACTGAGCGTCAATGGTATGTAGTACACACTTATTCGGGTCATGAAGACAGGGTAAAATCAAGCCTTGAAAAAGCTGTAGCGAATCTATCCCTGCAGGACAAAATAGCACAGATACTCGTACCGACCGAAGAAGTTGTCGAAATTAGAAGGAACAAGAAGCATATCAAAAAACGCAAGTTCTATCCGGGGTATGTTTTTGTTGAAATGCTTATAGACAACGAGACATACTGGCTCATACGCAACACCGCCGGCGTGACCGGTTTCCTCGGCGGCGTAAAACCCGCACCCATGCCTGAAGACGAAGTTAAGAACCTTATAGACAGCACCCACGCAGTACCGGGTTCGAAGCCGCGGCCTATCGTTACTTTTGAGAAAGACGAGAACGTGCGTATAATCGAAGGCCCGTTCAAACACTTCGTAGGAATTGTTGAAGAGGTCAACGAAGAAAAAGGCAAGTTGAAGGTAATGGTAACTATATTCGGCAGGCCGACGCCCGTTGAATTGCAATATTTACAGGTGGAAAAAATATAAATCAGTTCGCCGGTTCTCCAGTTGGCCTGTTGTCCAGTTCTTAACTGGCAAACTGGCAGACTGGTTAAACTGGATAACTTCAGGAGAAATAAAATGGCAGCACCGAAGAAGAAAGTAAAAACACAAATCAAGCTTCAGATCCCCGCGGGCGCAGCAAACCCCGCGCCCCCGGTAGGCCCCGCTCTCGGACAGCAGGGCGTCAACATAATGGATTTCTGCAAGCAGTTCAACGCAAGAACGGCGTCGCAGGAAGCGGGCATGACCATACCCGTGGTTATAACCGTTTTTGAAGACAGGTCATTTACGTTCATCACGAAAATGCCTCCGGTTTCCGCCCTTGTCAAAAAAGCGGCGGGCCTTGCAAAAGCTTCAGGAGAACCGAACAAGAACAAGGTGGGAAAACTTACAAAAGAACAGGTAAAAGAGATAGCTTTAAAGAAGATGCCCGATCTCAATGCGACTACGCTTGAAGCCGCGATGAAAATGGTCGCGGGCACCGCAAGAAGCATGGGAATAGAGGTCAGCGACTAGTATATTTTGTGGGAGTCCCGCCAAAGCGGGACGATGTGTCCTACTACTTAACAGTCTCAGTAAGACAACTTGCTGGACATAAACCACTCGGAGGAAACACAAAAATGAGTAAAAGACTTCAGGAATCAACTAAATTGGTAGACAAAACAAAATTCTATTCCCTTATCGATGGTGTCAATCTTTGTAAGCAGACTGCAAAGGCAAAGTTCGATGAGACCGTAGAACTGCACGTTCGTCTGGGTATAGACCCTAAACAGGGCGACCAGCTTGTAAGAGGCACGGTAACCCTCCCTAACGGTATAGGCAAATCCCGCAAAGTAGCCGTCATAGCGAAAGGTGACAAAATAAAAGAAGCGCAAAACAGCGGTGCGGACGCCGTAGGAACTGAAGATCTAATCGAAAAAATATCCAAAGGCTGGTCTGATTTTGACGTTCTCGTGGCAACACCCGATATGATGAAAGACCTTGCGAAGCTCGGTAAAGTGCTCGGGCCCAAAGGTTTGATGCCCAACCCCAAATCCGGCACTGTGACCGTTGAGATTGAAAGGACCGTAAAAGAGCTTAAACTCGGGCGCGTGGAATATAAGAACGACTCTTACGGTATAGTACACTGTCCGATCGGCAAAGCGTCTTTCACCCCCGAGAAATTAAACGAGAACGCCGAAACCCTTCTTAGAGCTATCATAAAAGCAAAACCGGCATCTTCAAAAGGGCAGTATCTCAAGAGTATTTCTCTTTCATCCACGATGGGTCCCGGGATACGCCTTGACACAACTCAGAAGTTCTAAATGCATCTGTCGAAAGATAATTTAATCAAACTCTTCTGGATCGCTGTTTTCGCGGTTTCGTTCGGGTACCTGGAATCCGCGGTGGTCATATACCTTAGAGAGCTTTATTATCCTTCCGGGTTCAATATATCCGCAGACCTTGGTTTCCCTTACATACATTTCGGGCTCATACCTTCGCTCCAGTACATTCCTCTTAAACTTCTGCTCATCGAAGTAGGCAGAGAAGCATCTACGATATTCATCCTTGTTTCACTGTCGATGGTCGCCAGCAAAAACATGCTTCACCGGATGGGTTTTTTCCTCCTTGCCTTTGGCCTCTGGGACCTTTCGTATTACGGTTTTCTCAAACTGATAACAGGTTGGCCGGAATCACTCTCTACGCTCGACATATTGTTCCTGATTCCCGTTCCATGGATCGCGCCCGTCTGGCTGCCGGCCATGATCTCCGTGCTTTTCCTATTCACCTCAATATTCCTTATCCGGGAAAAAACAAAAGTAAGTGATTTTTAACGCGCTAAGATACAGGCCGTTAATAATAGCCTCCCTGCTCTACATTCTTTCCATCATATTACTAAGCCATTTCGGCCTGATATTCAACAGCCGCAGCCGCCTTTACTATAACCTTCCTTACAAACCTGTCGATGTCAGCGGACAGATTATCTCTCCTCCGGAAACATCTAATGGTTTCATATCATTCCTGTTCAAGATAACAAATATCGACAAAGACAAGATCGATGAAACAACAATAGTCAGGACCCGGGCTCTCGAACAGGTATTGTCACCCGGTGACATCCTGCGGCTCAGGGGCCAGTTTAAGCTGCCAAAACAGGCATCGAACCCTGGGGAGTTTGATTACTCAAAATACCTTTCCTATAAAGGTATTTATACCCTGTTCTATCCCGACTCCATCGCGCTAGAAACGCATTCCAAATTAAACTTCTACAAATCGTTCAGCTTTTTCTTAAGGGACAAACTGCTTAGCTCCATCTCGGACCACATCCCATCTCCCGAAGCATACGTGCTGTCAAAAATGCTTATCGGCGCCTCATCCTACACGTCGGACGAAATAAGAGACAAATTCACCAGCGCCGGGGTTGTGCACCTGCTCATTATCAGCGGCATACCCGTAGCATATTTCTGCGCGATAATCATGTGG
>CAZSIW010000263.1:0-4039 GCA_964606755.1 uncultured Elusimicrobiales bacterium
GTCAAGATCGTAAAGGGCCTTGAGTCGATACTCAAAGACGTCAACCGGGGCAGGATGGTGGCGAAACAGGAAGACATTCATTACGCCGTCGAGAAAGAGCTGATAAAAAGGATCGGCGACATCGGCGGAAAAATGCATACCGCAAGGTCACGGAACGACCAGGTCGCGCTCGATGTCAGGATGTACGTGAGGGATCAGGCAAGGCAAATAGCGGACCTCATCTCTGACGTAGAGGAAGCGATTCTAAAAACCGCGAAGAAAAATATTGATACCGTTATGCCGGGCTACACCCATCTCCAGCACGCCCAGCCAGTGCTTTTTTCACACCACATTCTCGCCTACGCGTGGATGCTCGAAAGGGACAGGGAGAGGCTGAAAGACTGCCTTAAGCGGGTCAACGTTCTTCCTTTGGGAAGCGCCGCGCTTGCCGGGACGACTTTTCCCATCGACAGGCAATTCGTCGCGAAAATGCTCGGTTTCGGTTCAGTGAGCGCCAATTCCATAGACGCGGTCTCTGACAGGGATTTCATCATTGAGTTCGTCTCCGCCCTCAGCATAGCTATGATGCACCTTTCGAGGATATGCGAGGAGCTGATAATCTGGTCCTCGTCCGAGTTCGGGTTCGTAGCGCTCGCCGACGAGTTTGTCTCCGGCTCGAGCATAATGCCCCAGAAACGGAACCCCGATGTCGCAGAGATTATCAGGGGGAAAACCGGCAGGGTATACGGCAGCCTGATGGCTGTTCTGACGCTTATGAAATCGCTTCCTCTCGCGTACGACAGGGACATGCAGGAAGACAAGCCGCCGCTTTTTGATTCCGTTGATTCCATAAAACTCTCTCTTGAGATGCTGGCTGAGATGATCGCGACCATGAAGGTGAACGGGGAAAGGATGGGGTCGTTCCTGGACTCCGGATTTCTCTGCGCGACCGAGGCCGCCGACGCGCTTGCCAAAAAAGGCGTTCCTTTCAGGCAGGCGCACGAGAAGGTTAAGACCCTTGTGCAGTATTGCATGGGAGAGAACAAGGGGTTCGGAGCCTTAAGCGGGTCCGAGATAGAGGATTTCCTGGGCGCCGGTTTCGATGCCTCGGTTTTTGACGCGCATGAGGCAATAAAGAAAAAGAAGTCGTCCGGCGGCACGTCCCCGGAGTCCGTAAAAAAACAAATCTCGCAGCTCGGATCGCTTATTAAATGATAAAACGAACGGTGCTTTTTATTATCCTGCCTGTCCTTGCCTGTTCTCTTGTTCTCGGCGAAGCCGCGGAGCGGGTCTTGACCATAGATGACAGCATACAGACGGGCCTGCACAACAGCCAGAAACTGCTCTCTCTCGACGAGGAGATATCCCTCGCCCAGCAGAGGATAAACGAGGCGAGGGCGCTCACGTATCCGAAGATCGACCTGAACCTCGACATGATGCAATTCGACAACCAGACTCCGACGCTTCTTACGCCCGAGTTCGGTTCGGTTTACCTGCCGCAAGGCACTATGGGAGAGTACTATAATGCCCGTGTCTCTCTCTACCAGTACCTCTACGCGGGCGGCAAATACACGACAAACCTCAGGGTCGCCGAGGCTAACCTCTCTCAGGTCAGGAACCAGCAGGAGATAGAGAAGAACGAGGTCATAAGGGACGTTAAGAAGGCTTTCTATAAATGTCTCGCCGCGAAGAAAAGAAAAGAGCTTCTCGAGAAACTGCAGGAGAGATCAGGAGCGCTGGCAAAGCCTAAAACTGCTGCCGTGCCGGACCTGGCTTTTGAGGTTTTGAAATCAAGGCACGAATACGAAAAGGACCGGTTAAAATTACTGAGCACTCTCGGCATAGAGCTCAACACAATAGCTGACATTTCGGGCGAGCTTGCGGCCCCCGAGCAGGAATACGACCTTAACAAGTGCCTGGCATGGGCGAGCCAGTACCGGCCCGAGCTTCGCCAGACGCAGTACCAGGAGGCTATAGACAGCCTCAGGGTGAGCCTCTCCATGGCGGAGAGGTATCCCACCGTCACTCTCGGCGCGAACTACGAAAGGGTGGGCGACCAGTACCCTCTGCCGGACAGGAACTGGAACGCCGTCGTGAACGTCAACCTGCCTATCTTCGACGGCTGGGCGCTTTTCGCCAGGATAAAACAGAGAAAAATAATGGCGAGGGAAGGCAAGATAATGCAGTCGAAGATACAGGATCAGGTGAGCCTTGAGGTAAGGGAGGCATTCCTTGACTACACGTTCTGGAAAGAGAGGTGTTCTTCGATAGAGCATCCGGTGATCGACGCCCCGGACCTGGACAAAAAGATCGATTCGGTGAACCTCTGGATCGACTCTCTTGAACAATTCCTCAAGAGCCAGGCGGTGCTTGAATGGGCTATAGGGAAACCGCTTAGCGAGCTTAAATGATAAAGGCAGTGGTAAGAGGTAAGTGGTACTCCAGAGTACTCCGCGAACGACAATTTAAAACGATTTTTTCGGAGCATCGTAAGTGATAAGTAACAACCAGAGATCAAAGGCAGAAGAAAAAAGACCGAAAACCAAGGGGATATACAGAACTTTGGTTTTTTTTGTTTTGGCGGTTTGTTTTTTTACGCCGACACTTTCAGCTTTTGACGAAGAGCAGTTCCTTGTGGACTATTACTGGAAGAAGGTGATCGCTCTCAAACCGCCACAGCGGCCCAGGATAGCACTTGTGCTCGGCGGCGGCGGCGCGAGGGGCCTTGCCCATATCGGCGTCATAAAGGTTTTCGAGGAAGAAAATATTCCCGTAGACATCGTGGTGGGCACCAGCGTCGGGGCGATAATAGGCTCGCTCTATTCCGCGGGCGTAAGCATAGACAAAATAGAGAACATGTCGCAGAGCATAGGATGGGACAAGCTTGTGAACGTGTCCGGGCCGGCGCTCGTCAAGATGCTCATCGCAAACCAGCTGCTTTCGACCGACAGGATGGAAAAATATCTGTCGGACAACATAGGCAACGCCCGTTTCGAGAACCTTAATAAGACTTTCGCGTGTGTTGCCGCGGACATCATCACGGGCGAGAGAGTCGTATTGAGGGAAGGCGACGTGTCGCTGTGCGTGCGGGCGAGCGCGACGATGCCGGGCGTTTTCGAGCCGGTGGAATACAGGCAGAGGTTCCTCGTGGACGGAGGTATCGTTGACAACGTGCCGTGCGACGTGGCGAAACTGCTCGGCGCGGATTTCGTGATAGGAGTCTCGGTTGAGGGCGATTTTTCCAGGAACAAGATCAACAACGTTTTTATGATAATGGCGCAGTCTCTTTATATACAGGGGAAATATCTCGATGAAAGCTCACTTAAAGACGCCGATGTGATGATAAAGCCTGATGTCGGGGATGTGTCTACGGTGGATCTCGGAAGGTTCGACGACTGCATAAAGGCCGGGATATCGTCAACACACCAGCAGGTAATGAAGATAAAAAAAATGATCATAGAAAAGATCGCTAGGGAATATTTGTTCAAATGAGGTCGGAAGTGAAAAAAACGTTTATCTGCTCAGCTGTCGGCCTAATCATTGTTTTGACGTTCCTGAGCCATCCGTGCCGTTGCATGGCGAAAGATGAGACAGAATCGGCTAATACTTCTTTGCTGAGCGAGATCGGTTCAATCGCGGGCGGGCAGGGTAAGGTCAAGGCGTATATGAAGAAGGCCGAGGAATACGAGAAAGGGAATAATTATGCCGGTGCTTCAGAAGCGTATAACGAAGCTCTCGCTGAGGGACCGAATAAAAAAACGAAGTTCGAGATTTACCTGAGACTGGGAGAGTGCGAGCTTAAAAGGAAGCAATATTCTTCCGCGATAGAGTACCTGAAGACCGCTTCCGATCTTTACCCCAAAGATAACGATACGCATATCAAACTCGCCCGCGCATACGAAGAAAGCGACCTCAAAGGGTTCGCCGAGAACGAGTACCTGAACGTCTTAAAGCGCAGAAAAAAATCATTCGATGCTAGTTTCGGGCTCGCGATGCTGTATTTTGACGAGGGTTTTTACACTAAGGCGATGGACAATTTTAACAGGGCCCTGGCTCTGAA
>CAZSIW010000264.1:0-4013 GCA_964606755.1 uncultured Elusimicrobiales bacterium
TTTTTCTTCTTTTGTATCGCTATTTATTTTTGAATAATTATTAACAATTATTATGAGTATCTTCTTGTATTCCGTTGTAAAATACATTGAAACTGATAGAATATTATGGTTTTTATTCTATCAATTTTATCTTGACTTATCAAATTTTTTTGTATAGAATTATATCAGTAATTTTAATTGAAAAATCAGGGAATACTTATGACCATCAACGCGTTCTTGAAAGACCCGGTCCTGCTGCTTGCTGGAGTCGTCCTTATCGCCACGATAGGCATACTTGTCTGGGCCCTTAAGATGCTTCAAAACCAGGATGAGGTAAGCGAAGAGGTACCCTACGAAGAAACGGAGCAGACGCGCGAAGAAAAGAAAGATGATCAGCAAGGTATTCTTGAGGCTCGAGTCCATGAAGTCCTGAGCCAGCTGAACATAATTTCACAAAGGTTGGACGAGATCGAAAGGGTCATAAAAGAAAACCAGGAGCTCGAAAAAACCATACCGGGCCTTCAGTCAGCTACGAACACCGCGATCGAAAAACTCACGAAGGACCTGAACGCGAAGTTTGAATCCGGTGCCGGCGCACCAACCGGTCCGAAAAGCGAAGACATGGAAAGATTAGAGACAAAGCTAGATTCTATAAGAAAGCTCCTTGTATTACTTACGGAAAGCGGCAATCCGAATGAATGACATTAATTTAAGATTCCAAGATTATAAGATTAGAAGATTACAAAAAATCTTAAATCTTCAAAATCTTTAGTTTTCTAATTGTTTAGGAGTCCGGCTTTGGATTTTAATAACCGCAAAAACTTACTCTCTTTGATAGCCCTTGATGTTATAGTGCTGCTTTTTTCAGTGGCGATCATTTTTTCGAGATACAACACCCTTGCTGGAATATCCGCCGAAAACAACCACAAGCTGCAGACGAAGAACCTGTCCTCAAAAATTAAAGAAGAGAACTTGACGGAACCCACAGCTCAACTTGGCGCACAGGAAAAGCAGGCGGCCCAGCCCCAGCCCGTGCTCAGCGCCGAACAGCAGCCTCAAGCCCAGGAAAACGCCTTGCAGGAAAAACGCAACATCAAATTCACCTACAGGAATTCGAAAGCAAAGAAAGTGGACATAGTAGGGGATTTTAACGGCTGGGTCCCGCAATCGCTTGATAAAGACGACAATTCTTCTTGGAGCATAACAGCGTCCATCACCCCGGGCGAGTACGGCTACAACTTTGTCGTCAACGGCAAACCTGTGAAGGACCCGAACAATCCAAATACGGTCAACACCGGGAGGGGTTTTACGAGCTCTTTTTTGAAGGTTAAACCCCGTTAAGGAAAGAAACTATAGTGTCAAAGTTTATTAAAACATCTTTGGTTTGCGTTCTGGCGGCGTTCATGGCCGTCTCGCCTGTTCTATCCGAAGAGCTTTCATCCCAGACCCTCCAGAACGACTTGTCGTACTATCAGAAAGTATCCGTCCAGAAAAATCTCAACAAAAACGACAGGACCTATATACTCGAGAAGATCCGCCAAAAGTATGAAGACACAAACATAGATACCACGCCTCTTCAGAAAGAGATCGCCGCGCTCGATTCAGCGCCGCCGGATAAAGCGCCTTCGGTCACAGCCACAAAGAGCTCCCCGGTCAAATCGAATGCCATGGTCGAGAAGATCCTCGTCCGCGAGACAGGCGAAGACTCGCGCGTTGTCATCACCGCCGGCGGGGTGACGAAACACAACGATTTTGTGCTCAGGGACCCCGACCCTTCCAAACCGGTAAAGGTTATACTCGACCTTTACGGGGTCAAGGAAAAACTAAAATCATCCTCAAAAAACATAAAAACAAAATCAAGCATTTTCGCCCGCGTCATTACGGGACAGTTCGAGACGGAGCCTGAGCCTATCGTACGCATCTCCGCGGAATTGCGGATCGAAAAACCCTACAAGATACAGAACTCGGGCAACGAATGGATAATCTCTATTCCCAAAGAACAGTCAGATAAGCAAAAGGCAAAATCAGATACCGTCCCTGTCATGGCGATAAGTGCGGTCAAACCTGCCGTTGAAGCGCCTCAGGATCCGCTGAAGAAGAGTTCGTCATCCACATACATGGTAGAAGTTGGAGACATTCTAGGTATAACGATATCCCCGGCCGATGAGCTCTCCAGGGAAGTCGTGGTCCAGCCGGAAGGCACTATCGAACTTCCCCTGGTAGGCATAAAAAAAGCCAAAGACCTGACGCTGGACCAGCTCACCGAAAACCTCACAAAGGCTTTCAGCAAGTATCTTTCCAACCCCAAGGTGCAGGTCTCCATTAGACAGTTTTCCAAGAGACAGATCTTTATCACCGGCGAGACGAAGGCAGTAGGGGCGTACGAATATAAAGAGAACCTGCACCTGCTTGAATTCATCTCTTCTCTTGGCGGCTTCAACGAGGACGCGAACCGCAGGGAGATAAAAGTTTACCGCGGCCCTTCGACAAAAAAGGAAACACATATCGTCAATGTTGAGGATATAATCAAATCCGGCGATTTTTCTAAAGACTTCCTTCTTGAAACCGGGGACATTATCGAGGTCTCAAAAGCCTACAACAAGATATGTGTGCTGGGGGCCATCGCCCGCCAGGGGTATTATGAATACCACGACAACTACCACCTGCTTGAGCTGGTATCGGAAGCAGGCGGTTTCAGTGAGGACGCATCCATATCCGATATAAATCTCATAAGGTTAAAACAGGACAAGACAAAAGTTGTCAGCCACGTAAACCTCACGAAAATTTTGGCTGGAAAAGAAGACGATGTATTAGTTCAGAGCGGAGACACTATATATATCCCAAAAAGAAATATCGCAAAGGCAGGCTGGTTCGCGTCTAATATTCTGCCGTGGTTGACAGCGATAGCTCTGATTTTTACCATCAAAGGTCTATAAAAGAGGGTTCATGGCTCAATACGAACTTAACATAAGTGATTACTGGCGAATTATCAGAAGACGCAAGTGGATAATATTTTTTGCCACGGCGGCGGTGCTGGGCTCCGTCACTGTTTTTACGAACATGCAGATACCCGTGTATATGGCGACCGCAATGGTCAAGGTCGACCCCACCATTGCCATTCAAGGCATATCCACGGACCAGTCTTTTGATACGCTCACGCTGATCAGCACAGAGGTGAAGATAATAAAAAGCGCGCTCGTCTGCGAACGCACGGCAAGAAAACTGAGACTCGTTACAGACACGACACCCGAACAGGAGAAAGACGCCATCGTAGGCAGTATAGAAGGAAAAATAATGGCGGAAAAAGTGGGCGACAGCAATCTAATAAGCATATCAGCAACATCTTCCGATCCCAAAGAGACCGCCCAGCTCGCGAACGCGACCGCGGAGGTGTACATAGAAAAAGGGATAGAGGACAGGTCCAGAAGGGCGAAGGATCTGCGCGAGTTCATAGGCGTACAACTCAAGGACGCCGAAACAAAACTTAAAACCTCGGAGAACAACTTAAAATCGTATACCGAAAAGTCCGGAGCCAAGGGAATAGGAGGCTATCTTTCCTCGAACCTTTTAAGCCTTCAGACAAAAAGATCCGAGCTGGCCGCCAAGTATACCAGCCAGCACCCCGAGATAAAGAAACTTGACTCGCAGATCGAAGAGGCGGAGCGGGAGATGAAGTCCCTGCCGGCTGAAGAGCTGGAATATGCGAGGCTTGAGCGTGACGTAAAGATAAACGAAGAACTTTATACTCTGCTCGCGAGGCGCTTCAAAGAAGCGGAGATCTCCGCGGCGGACAGGGTGCAGTCCGCTTTCATAGTGACCCCCGCGATCGAACCGACCTCTCCGATGAAACCCAACAAAAGGCTGAACATGATGATAGGCTCTTTCCTAGGGGTCTTTATCGGGCTTGTGCTTGCTCTATTCATCGAGAACCTTGACACTTCGATTGGCACTATTGAGGACGTGGAAAAATTCCTGGACCTGCCGGTCCTCGGAATAATACCCACCGTGGATATCGACCCGCAAAACAAACTGCC
>CAZSIW010000265.1:0-3983 GCA_964606755.1 uncultured Elusimicrobiales bacterium
TTTTCCTCAAAAACTTATAGATGGGGCAAGTGAGGTCTTCGGAAAATGAACTTAAGCATAGCAAGAAAGGTGAACATTCTATCCCTGGGCACTATCATAGTTTTTGGGCTGATCGTTGCGTATGTTTTTATAAAGCAGGAAAAAAACACGCTTAACGTCGAATTGGATGACCGGACAAGGGTGCTTCTCGACAGTCTGAAAGTGAGCTGTGAATATCCTATCATGATAGGCGATACGGAATCTCTGAAAAAAATAACGGATTCGGTCCTGGCCGAAAAGGACGTTATAGCCTGCAGGGTGGAAGGAAAGGACGGGAAACTTTTATACAAGAACGGGGATGAGAATTTTCAGGGGATGCAGAAAGTTTACGATCAGAACGTTGAGGTCTTAAAGCAGGGCAAGTCAGGGTTTGATGATATGATGCTGGGTTCATCCATGAAGTCAGAGAAAGAAAAAATCGGCAGGATCAGCATGGTACTTTCGCTCGAACGCGAGAATCAGAAGATAAAGGACGTCACGAGAAGCATTCTTATCCTGATAATAATGACAATTGTTTTTGCCTCACTGGCCAGCTCCGTGCTTTTTAAAGTGATATTGAGCGACCCAATAAAAGAACTAGTGACGGGAACTCAAAAGATAGCGCTTGGTGACCTGAACTTCAAAGTAACGGTCAAAACTCATGACGAAATAGGAAAGCTCGGGCAGGCGTTCAACAAGATGACCGATGACCTCCAGAGGGTGACAGTTTCAAGGAATTATGTCGACAGTATAATCAACACCATGAACGACACTCTGCTTGTTTTAAATTCTGATAGAACTCTGCGCACGGTCAATGACGCTGTCCTAAGGCTTCTTGGATATACTCAGGAAGATTTAATCGGCAAGCCTGCCGGTATCCTGTTTTCGCAGGATATAGCGCTCTTTAAGGACAAGGAGTGGGAAGAGCTGCTTAAGAATGGCAGTGTTTCGGATTATGACATAAACTATGTTACCAAGGCCGGGGAAAATATTCCCGCCAGTTTTTCCGGGTCGGTGATGGTGGACAAAAAAACAAATACTGTCAGTTTCGTGGGTATCGCGAGGGATATGCGCGAGATGCTCAAACTCAAAAGACAGCTCTTCCAGACTGAGAAAATGGCGGCCGTTGGACAGCTCGCCGGAGGGGTCGCGCATGAGATAAATAACCCCATGAGCGTGATCCTCGGGTTTGCGCAGACGGTCTCAAGAAGGATAACTGACGAGAGCAATCCGCTATACATGCCGCTAAAATCGATAGAACGCGAAGCTTTAAGATGTAAAAAGCTTGTGGGTGACCTGCTGACCTTTTCTAGGGTTTCTAAAACGGAGAATGAATATATCGATCTGTCAGAGCTTATGGACGAGACTGTCTCGTTGATCGAATCGAAATGCAGGGTGAAGGACGTCGAGCTTAAAAGAGATATCCCCAACGATATCCAGAAGATACTCGCCAACAAGAACCAGATACAGCAGGTTATAGTCAATCTCTGCAACAACGCTCTCGACGCCATGGATAAAGGCGGCATTCTTACTATAAGCGCAAGGGTTGAAGACAATTTGATGAAAATAAGGGTGGCTGACACAGGGAAAGGCATACCGCCGGAAATACAGGAAAGGATATTTGAGCCGTTTTTTACCACAAAGGAAGTAGGAAAAGGCACTGGACTGGGTCTTAGCATAAGTTATGAGATCATTCAGAAACACAACGGCACGATCGACGTGGAAAGCCAGATCGGAAAAGGCACAACGTTTATAATCAGTCTTCCCATTAAATCTCAAAATGTCTAACGTACAACAGAAAAAAATCAAGGTTCTGGTTGCGGATGACGAAGCCGGGATAAGAGACCTTATCAAATACCTGCTGGAACCTCTAGGGTACGATGTTGTTACTGTAAGAGACGGGCAGGAAGCGGTCGATATTGTTTCTACAAAAGAATTTGATATAATATTCCTTGATATCCATATGCCCAAGATGCGCGGTACGGAAGCGCTTGACCAGATCAGGAAGCTACGCCCCTCGCAGGCAGTGGTTATTTTTTCAAGCAGTTCGGACCCTTTCTACGTGTTCGAGAGCCAGGCCAGGCAAAGAGGCGCGTTTGATTGCATGTATAAGCCTTTCGAACTGGAAGATCTGATTAAAATTATTGACAAGGCTGTTGTACATAACGGAGTGAATTAAATGGTTGCCAGCCCCAAAGCTAGAATCCTGATCGTAGAAGACGAAAAGGGTATAAGGAACCTTTTGAGCTATGAGCTAAGCTTAAGAGGTTACCACGTAGACACGGCCGGCGACGGCGAAGAAGGCCTTGAAAAGGTCAGGAACGAGAGGTATGATCTCATCGTCAGCGACATAATAATGCCCAAGATGAACGGCCTGGTGGCGCTCAAACACATCAAAAAGATTTCACCGGAGACCGAGGTGATCATTATCACCGGATACGCCACTATAGAAAATGCGCTGCAGGCAATGAGAGACGGAGCTTACGATTTCGTTCAAAAACCTTTTAACCTTTCCGAACTGTTCGCGATTATTGAAAAGGCGCTGGAGAAAGGCGAGTTAAAAACGCTTGTAGCAGTATATGAAAGCAGCCAGGCGGTTTACTCTTCCTTGAAACTTGAAGACCTTTTGCCTGTGATAATAAAACTGCTTAAAGAGGTAATGAAAGGCGACGAGGTGGCCCTGTTGCTTTATGACCACACAAACCAGCTTTACCTGGCGGCCTCGTCATTTGCGATGAGCGAATACCAGCTGAGCGATTTTTATATCGCTCTTGGCGCCAGACTCTCTTCATCGAATAAACTGCACAAGGGAGCTTGCATAGTTACGCTGGATCCCGCCAAAGAGCCGGCTCTTGTGGGATTAAGCGGATACGAAGATTTGAAGGCGCTTGTCGCCTATCCGATAGCCCTGCGCGGCAGAAAATTCGGCGCTCTGTTTTTGGCAAGGCGGAACAATTACGCTGAGTTCAGTCAGGCTGATCTGAGAAATCTGTCGATCTTTGTGACGCAGATCACCCAGTCTATAGCGAACACGAAGCTTTATGAACAGCTGCAGATAAAGATCTCGGAACTGGAGAATGCCAACAAAGAGTTGGAACAGTATCATTGCCCAATCCAGCCTAACAAGAAAAGCCCTCAGTAAACCACGTATAAGATAGAACTGAAGTTGGCGTAGGATAAAGCCACCCAAAAATTCCTAAACAGGTATATCTCGATGATATTTAAGTTTATAAGAATCCTGCTCTGGATGTGTGTGTTTGTTGTGTTGCTGGCCTCGCTGCTGTTCGTTTCTCTGGATCTGTACCTGTCACCACCAAGATTGAAAAGAATGATCAGAGACGGTGCCGGCGGTATTCTGAACCGCCAGGTATCGATCGATGCCTGCAGCTTCGGTATCTTTAAAGGTTTGGAGGCGGACAAGATTTCGGTCTCAAAATATCCAAGCTTTATGGAAGGGGTTTTCTTTACGACCGATCATGTTCTTTTGAAAGCCGACATATCCGGGATAATTAATCATCAACACAGGGCCAGCAAGTTATACCTCGGTTCGCCGACGCTTTATCTCACAGGGAGTTCGGGCAATGGACCCAAGGACGTGCGAACCGAATCAATGCAATTTCCCGCCATTGTTCGGTTCTTGCCTTTTATATCAGATCTTAGAGTAGAGAGCGGAACTATTCTCTATGGCGACACAGAAAAAAGCACGTTAAAGATTAGGGATATCAGTATGGCACTAAAGAATTCATCGATAGAGTTGCCATCGCAATTAAATATGAAGTTTGATGTTGCTAGGGAGAAAAGAGAGTACAGGTTTGATGTTAACGGAAAAGCCGATATAATAAAAGGTTTGGTAACACTCAATGGGTCATCGGTTACTACCGGTAGTAGAACTCTAACTTTCAATGGTTCACTGGTGAATATTTTTGATCCGGATAACGCGTCATATGTTTTGACTTTCCATGGTG
>CAZSIW010000266.1:0-3948 GCA_964606755.1 uncultured Elusimicrobiales bacterium
ACAAAACTTCCTTCCGAAGACCCTCTATGGCACAACAACTCAGTTTTCCCTCTCTACACTCTCAGCGACTGGCCAAAACTGCAGAGGCTAAAAGATCTCGCCAGAAATTTAAATAACGTCTTTTGATTCTTCCGACGATCTTATTGCTCATACGAACATATTTGGCAAAATGTTTCACATGAAACATTGGTGCTTGTAACCCCATATTTTCCAGATTTTGCCTAAGATTGCCATGTTTTATCAAATACTTGACTCTTTCGTAAAATATTTATATAATAAGCCATACACAGCAAACCATTTATGAAATTTAAACTGCGCTATTATCTACTTGCTTTCTTGTTTGCCTGCCTCGCATTTTTGTTCACGATCGCACAGAAACACCTTGTCGGGACAGTATTAATTAGGTCCGTTCTGCTTTTTGTTGTTTTTTCTCTTCTAGCTTTTTTCTTCTTTTCCGTCGTAAAATCAGAAAAAAATACGTACGCCGCGTCAAAAAAACCCGCGCTTTTCTGGAGCGCTCTCGCCGCTCTCGTAATCCTGACTGAACACGTAATTATCACATTCGATATCAGCTATAAGGTGGTCATTATTCTGGCCGCCTCTTTAGCCGCCCCTTTCTTGGGTGGATATTTATGCAACCTAATTGGGAGCCGTTCTGTCGACGGTTCTTACGAACAGAGGAAAACAAATGGGTAAAACGATCGCTGTTGTTAACCAGAAAGGAGGCGTGGGGAAAACTACCACCGCCATTAATCTCGCCGCAAGCCTCGCCACGCTAAGCCAGGAAACGCTGTTAATAGACATGGATCCCCAGGCCAACACGACGAGCGGTGTCGGGATAGACAAGAACAACATAAAAAAAAGTATTTACAACGTGCTTCTGAATGAGGCTCTTCTCGAAGATACGATCGTGTCGACGGAGGTGGATTGGCTTGACATAGCGCCTTCTAACATAGACCTCATAGGCGCGGAGATCGAGCTTGTCAACGTGCCGGAACGGGAGTTAAGGTTAAAGCAGGCTCTTGCAAAGTTCCATAAGGTTTATAAATACATTATCATAGATTGCCCGCCATCTCTCGGCCTGCTTACCATTAATTCGCTTACGGCTGCAGATTCGGTCATCGTGCCGATACAGTGCGAGTATTACGCCCTGGAAGGTCTGGGCCAGCTTCTCAAGACCGTAGATCTCGTCCGCAAGGGTCTGAACAAGAGTCTTTCGATGGAGGGGATATTGCTGACCATGTACGATGCCCGCATTAATCTGTCCGACCAGGTGATAAACGAAGTCAGGAAACATTTCAGCGAGAGCGTCTATAAAACCGTTATCCCTCGTACCGTAAGGCTGGCTGAAGCGCCCGGGTTCGGCAAGCCGGCTATCGTTTACGACAAGTCTTCAAGGGGCGCGCAGTCCTACATAGAATTGGCTCAGGAATTTTTGTCAAGACAAACACATAATTGATTTGTTTTTCAATGTGTATTTGAGTTATAATGTTATTAGTTTGGTAGATCACCGGTTCATCAAAGGTATTAATTAACCCCGCAGTCGCGGAAAAGCATTATATCTGGAGGTTGTTATGCACAAAGCTTTAGGAAGAGGTTTGAGTTCGCTTTTACCGGTCCTTGAAAACCAGAACATGTCCGGGCCCGGCGGCGGCGATTCAGTTCAAAACATCGATATCAACAAAATAAAACCGAACAGGTATCAGCCGCGTTCGGAATTCAACGAAGAAAAACTACGCGAGCTGGCCGATTCTATCAAGCAGCATGGACTGGCACAACCCCTTCTTGTGACGTCTCTGCCGACGCCGGGGCAGTACGAGCTTATCGCTGGAGAACGGCGCCTGCGCGCCTCGAAAATTGCGGGCTTGAAAGAAGTCGCCTGTCTTGTAAAAAACGTCAGCGAGAAAGAAAAATTCCAGCTTTCTCTGATAGAAAATATTCAGCGCCAGGACCTCAACGCAATAGAAGAAGCAAAAGCGTACAAGAGGTTATGCGACGAGTTCGAGGTCACGCAGGAAGACCTCTCGAATATGCTAGGCAAAGACAGGACAACCGTGACCAACGCGATCAGGCTGTTAAGCCTGCCCGAAGAGGTTCAAGAAGGGATAATGATGGGAGTGATCTCTTCCGGCCACGGCAAAATACTCGCGGGTATCGAAGACGCCGTGAAACTCAAAGCGCTTGCCGAAAGGATCATCCGCGAGAAACTCACCGTCAGAGAAATAGAGAAAATAGCCTCCGATTGGAAAACCGCTGTTTCCGGATCGAAGACCAAAACTCAAAAACATAATTCCGAGCTCGCCGCTCTTGCCGAGGATCTACAGAGAGCTCTGGGCACAAAGGTAAAGATCGCCGGCAGGCCAAAGAAGGGAAAAATAGAGTTGTTTTATTATTCACTGGCCGAGCTGGAACGGATATCGGGGATATTGAAGGCAGCCAAAGCTAAAAACCGCGATTGATAGTTGTCATGGGCGCAAAACGGTATTTTAGAAGAGTCTTGATTGCGATCATACCGTCTCGAAAACGTATTTTTTTGCCCTCAGCTATAGTCCTGGGGTGATAAGAGATGGGAACCTCGCGGATAGGAATATGCTTGCGCAGGATCTTTGCCGTTATCTCGGGGCAGAACTCGAAACCCTCACACGTTAGGATGATACCGTCCAAAATGTTTTTTCTGAAAAGCTTGTACCCTGTCGGTTCGTCTGTTATTCTTGTCAGGAAAAGTATGCTTGTCAACAACGATAAAAGCATGCCGCCGGCCGCAAATGAAAAGTAGGAAAACTTGTTTGCCGGGTTTATCAGACGGGAGCCATAAACGACCATCACATTTTCGTCCCTGAAAGGCGACAGCAGGGCAGGATAGTCGGCGGGGTCATATTCCAGGTCAGCATCCTGAACTATGATGATATCGCCTGTGACCCTGCTTAACCCCGAGCGTATCGCCGCTCCCTTGCCGCGGTTCTTCTCGTGGCGGATAACAAGGATCCGGCTGTCGAGAGTCTTGAGGCGTTCGAGTATTTGGGCCGTGCCGTCTGTAGAACCATCATCCACGACGATGATTTCGCCCGGCTCGGTCCTGCCGCAGACTTTGTTGAGCAGTGCTTCTATGCACAAGCTCTCGTTGTAAACTGGTATCAAAACGGATATCTTAGCCATAATGTTTGAGCTCGCACATTGCCATACTCTGGCTCTTGATGTCACGACAAAACGGTGCCCATAGAAATTCTATTTCTTTTGGCGGGATTAATCAAGTTTGTCCTGCCTTGAGTCATAGACAGCCCAGGCCTTTTGTCAAGAGAATGGGATTAATGAGAGAGTTTAATTTGACATGTATTTATATTTATTATAGAATTTCTTAATATGACTGATACGAAAGTGCTTGTTTTGGATGATGACAGCAGTGTAAGCGAGATGATTGGGACCGGGCTGGAAACGTTCGGTTACAAAGTCGCGCTCGCTGGTAACGAGAAGGAGTTTTGGGCGTCCGTGACCCGGGAAAAGCCGGATATAATATTGATGGATGTTGGCATGCCCGGAATAGATGGCATCAGTCTTTGCAGGCACGTAAGGCTTTCAGAATCGGCGAAAGATATACCTATTATAATAGTAACTGCGTTCAACGATGAAAAGACTTTTCACGACGCGATGCTTTTTGGGGCTAACGATTTTATTGCGAAGCCCTTTGATATCGGTGAGATCAAAAGAAAGATCGATGATATAATAACTAAGACGTCTTTAAGAAAATCTAGCTAAGCAAGAGGTTATGTATATGGGTACCGTATTGATCGTGTGTGCCATCGTGGTGACTGTTACTTGTATCGTGGTCGCAATTTTTCTGATAAGGACCCTTTTGCAGATGTATCGCACCGCTCAGCAGGCCGAGATGCTCTTGAGGGGAGTTAACGAGGAAGTCGAACATTTTAAACAGTTGGCCGGGAATATATTTTC
>CAZSIW010000267.1:0-2743 GCA_964606755.1 uncultured Elusimicrobiales bacterium
GGGGGCGCAGGCTGATGTCAAATCCAGTTACGGCAGGTTCCTGCCGCAGGTGAACGTTGAAGGTAAAATGACACAGATCAACGCGCCTTTGGTTTTTGACCTGAGCGATATAAGAACGGCCATGATCTCCGCTGACGCCGCGACACTCAGGACCGCGGGAGTTACAAACCCGGACATTCTCTCGGCGTTCACCGCGGGGCTTAACTCAAGCGTTCCCCCCTTTGAGGCCCAGCTTCAGAAAGAACAATATTACAACCTGACCGCCACCTTGACCCAGCCTCTTTTTACCGGAGGAAAACTTATCTTGAACACAAGGGCTAAAAGACAAGCCTATGAGATCAAGGGTGAACAGCTGGAAATAGTGAACAACAAAATTGCCTCAGAAACCTGCCAGGCGTATATGCGAATACAGCTTGCCAGGCAGGTGGTTGATATACGCAAAGATGTTCTTGCCGGTATGCTGGATCACCAGAAAAACGCTGAAATGCTTTTCAAACAGGGTATGATCGCCAGGGCTGCTAAACTTAAAACTGACGTAGCCGTAAGCGAAGCCCGGCGGGAGCTTTCCAAGTCACGGAAAGACCTCGAACTCGCTTTCCTGGCGCTGAAAAATGCCGAGGGAGTTGAGCTTTTAAGCCCTGTCCTGACTACGGAGCTTTTTGTTCCCGAGAAGCTGGGCGCCCTGAGCGAATACACGGAAAAATGCTCGTCAAAAAATCACCAGAAAGCGCTGATTTCTAAAAACAAAAATCTGTTAAAAACAAAAGAATCATCTATAAAATCCAATTTTATGCCCACAGTAGCCGCGTTCGGCAGGTACGAGCTCTACCAGAACGACCTGACAATCTTTGACCCCGAGTGGGCCGTGGGTATAGTCGCGAATATTAACATTTTTAACGGCGCTTCGGATCTAATGGATATCGCTTCAACGAGAAAACAGATCGAAGCCGCGGCCAGGCTGGAGGAATATATCGATGATTCCGCCAAAATACAGACAGAAAAGTATTATAAGGACATTGAATCCGCCAGAGAACAACACGACAGCCTTTTAAAATCGAGAGAACTCGCCGATGAGAATTTAAGGCTTTATAAAGAATCGTTCAAGGAAGGCATGGCGTCCGCCTCCGATGTGATCGACGCCGAGTTGACACTTGAAAAAGTCAAGATCGAAGAATCGAAATCCCTTTTTGACCTCGATTGCGCCCTGGCAGACCTGTTAAACACTACCGGTAACGTGCTGGAATTATTCGATTACATACCAGGCAAGGAGACAAAATGAAAAAACTCATTCTTATGTTGTCGGCAGTTATTTTTCTTATCGGCTGTTCGCACAGGCAGGCGTTTTTTACCGGCGAAGTAGACGCGACGGACGTGGACGTAAGTGTAAAGATACCCGGCAGGGTATCAAAAATACTCGTACATGAAGGCGAGTGGGCAAAGAAAGGGCAGATGCTCGGTTATCTTGAAAACCGAGAGATGGAAGCCAAACTCAGGACCGCCACCGCCGCCCTGGAAGACGCCAACCAGCAGTTCGAACTGGCATCAAAGACCTTCGAGCGCATTCAAAACCTTTATTCTATGGGTGTCGTTCCGAAACAACAGCTGGACGAGACGCAGTACAAATACAACGCCGCGAAACAGAAAATCGAAGCATCCAAAGGCCAGTTGAACGAGGTACAGGTTTACAACGACGAAATGCTCATCAAGGCGCCGATAGACGCGGAAATAACAGGTATAATTTCCCACCCCGGCGAGATGGTGGCCCCGGGGTATCCCGTAATAACACTGACGGACCTCAACGACCAGTGGGTAGTGTTCAATATCCGTGAAGACAGCCTGAAAAAGATAACAAAAGGTATGGAGGTGTCCGTCAAGCTACCTGCTATAGACGACAATATGCATCCGTTTAATATAACTTACATATCAAGCCTCGGAGCTTTTGCCAAATGGAAAGCCACAAACGAACTGGGTAGCTTTGACCTTAAGTCGTTCGAAATAAGGGCCAGGGCAAAAGACAAAATAGAGAACATGCGTCCCGGCATGACGGCCCTCGTATTCATCAAATGAACATGATCCTTGCGGTAGCCCGGCGAGAGACGCAATTGGTGTTCTTGAAACGCAAATATTTTATACTATTTGTCTTGTGGCCGTTCGCTTACGGAATACTGCTTGCTTCCATTTATGTTCACGGCGTGGTAACGAAGCTTCCGTGCGCCGTAATTGACTCCGACAACACAAAACTCTCAAGAACCTTAACGCGTTATATAGACTCCACCCGTTCAGTCAGCGTCAAATACCACGCTGCCGGCGAAGATGAAATAAAAGACCTCATGAATAGACGCAAAATATTTTCGGCGGTTTATATCCCCCGGAATTTTGAGTCAGACATAAAAAAAGGTTCCTCTTCCCACATCCAGCTTATAGTAAACGGCACCAGCCTGCTTTTGGCAAATCTCATGCAAGCAGATGTGAAGGCCGCGGTTGGCACGGTTTCAGCCGGCATTAAGATAAAATCCCTCGAAAAGGCCGGCAACCCTCCAGAGAAAGCAATGGCGCTGCAATCCCAGATCAAGACAGACGTTATGAGGCTCTATAACCCTGCATTCAACTATCTCGACTTCCTGATACCTGGAATGTGGTTTGCCATACTGCAACAGATATTCATGCTCTTCGGCGCGCTCTCCATAACACAGGAAAAAGATAATGGAACATTAAAGCACCTCTTTGATATTACCGGCGGAAG
>CAZSIW010000267.1:2753-3935 GCA_964606755.1 uncultured Elusimicrobiales bacterium
TGGCAGGGAAATATCTGGTTTACGCTGCTGTTTCTATCTTCCTTTCCGCGTCATTTTTTGCGTTTTTCTACCCGGCGTTCTCGGTGCTCATTAAAGGCAGCCTGGCCGCCCTCATGCTCTACACGATTGTTTTTATTTTTGCTGTAATATCCCTGGGGTTCCTTATCTCGTGCGCGTTAAAAGACAGGAACGACGCGATAAAAGGCACCCTGCTTCTTGCGGCGCCGGCTTTTATTTTGTCAGGCTACACATGGCCGATTCAATATATGCCGCTTTTCATTAAGCCCGTGGCGTACATTATCCCTCTTACTGAATTTCTATCCGGGTTGAGGAAAATAGTGTTTTATGGCGCAGGTTTTAAATATGTGGCTGCGGAAACAACCGTGTTACTGCTGATGGTGTTTGTTTATTCGGCTATCGGGTTGATGTTTTTAAAAAAGGCGATAAAAAATGAAAGGCTTTAGGAATATTTTTCTGCGCGAAATCAGACGAATATTTACAAGCAAAGACCTGCTCTTGCTGTGTTTCGGGGCTCCGTTTTTGTATGGCATAATCCTTTCATCAGTATACTCCCATAAGAGGGTTGACCAGCTTCCCGTAGGGGTGGTAGACAACGACATGTCAAAACTCTCCAGGCAATTCTCGCGCCTTCTTTCCGCTACTCAAAATATCAGCATAACCTCACATTACATTAACTCACAGGAAGCTTATGAGGCGCTGATAAACGACGAACTGTCCGGATTTATAATATTTCCGAAAGGCTACGCCGAAAAAATAAACAAAGGCCAAAACTCCTATATCTCCGTAGCGATAAACTCGGCAAACATCATAATGGCAAACCCCATGCTTCAGTCGGTAACGGAGGTGTCAGGCGCTATATCATCGGGGATTTTTATTTCAAATGTCAGAAGGAAAGGAATACCCCGTGAAAAAGCGTCAGCCCTGAACCAGCCCATCGCAGTGGACACTCAAGTTCTTTTTAACAGGAACCTGAACTATTCCGACTTCATGCTCCCCGGTCTTATTTTTGCCATTATGCAGCAAATAATCCTTGTGGGGCTCGGTTTTTCGATGGCACAGGAGCATGAGAACGGTAAACTAAAGGAACTACACACACTTTCCGGAGAAAACTTCTTTAGCCTCCTGTGCGGGAAAACCATGCCTTATATAATCACAAATTTT